>JALRHB010000020.1 GCA_023253245.1 Polynucleobacter sp.
GGTAGCGCATTGATTGAGCTTAAGACAAATTTTCTAAACGGATTTTCACAACTTCGCCGGCTACAGTCTTGAGATTTTGGATTTCAGCAATTGCGGCCAACATATGTTTTTCCTTAGTCTCATGAGTAAGGGCAACTAAGTCAGTTTGACTCTCCCCCTCATCTGCTTCTTTCTGTAAAAGCGCATCAATAGAAATACTGTGAGCCGCTAAGATTTTCGTGATATCGGCTAGGACACCAGCTTGATCGGCAACACGCAAGCGTAAGTAGTAGCTAGTAGTAATCTCACCCATCGGCAAGACCGTGATATCACGCACAGCATCAGGCTGGAAAGCCAAATAGGGAACGCGGTTCTCTGGACTTGCGCCCAAGAGACGAGTGATATCTACTAGATCAGCAATCACAGCAGAAGCAGTAGGCTCAGAGCCTGCCCCCTTACCATAGTAAAGAGTGGTGCCAACTGCATCACCAAACACTTGAACCGCATTCATTGCACCTTCAACATTTGCAATTAAACGCTTAGCTGGAATCAAGGTTGGATGAACACGTAGCTCTACACCGGTGTTGGTTTTCTTGGCAATGCCAAGTAACTTAATGCGATATCCCAATTGCTCAGCATACTTAATATCAATCGCATCAAGCTTAGTAATCCCTTCCACATGGGCCTTTTCAAACTGCATGGGAATACCAAATGCAATCGCGCTCATGATAGTCGCTTTGTGAGCGGCATCAACCCCTTCAATATCAAAGGTGGGGTCCGCTTCTGCATAACCTAAGCGTTGCGCTTCTTTCAATACCGTTACAAAATCCAAACCCTTATCACGCATCTCGGAAAGGATGAAGTTTGTCGTGCCATTAATAATTCCGGCGATCCATTCAATTCGATTAGCAGTTAAACCCTCACGCAAGGCCTTAATAATTGGAATGCCGCCAGCAACTGCTGCCTCAAATGCAACCATGACTCCTTTGTCATGGGCTGCCTTGAAAATCTCATTGCCATGAACAGCAATCAAAGCCTTATTTGCGGTAACAACATGCTTACCGGCAGCGATTGCCTCAAGCACTAAATCTCTAGCAACGCCATAACCGCCAATAAGTTCAACCACAATATCGATTTCAGGATTGTTGATAACCGCACGTGCATCACTGACTACTTGCGCATGGTCTTTGACTAATTCTTTTGCGCGTTCTACATTTAAGTCAGCAACAGTATTTATGCGAATACCACGACCCGCACGGCGAGTGATTTCATCTTGATTACGCTCGAGCACAGTGAATACACCACCACCTACTGTGCCAATACCTAATAGACCAACTTGAATCGGTTTCATGATGCCTTTATTGCTGTTTAATTAGTCGCTTGACGACTATGCTTTTGACGATAACGCTCCAGAAAACGTGCTAAACGACCAATAGCTTCAGTCAACACATCTTCATGGGGTAAGAACACTACACGGAAGTGATCAGGCTTGGCCCAGTTAAAACCAGAGCCCTGAACCAGCAACACTTTCTCTTCTTTCAGAAGATCAGCCACAAATTGCTGATCGTCCTCAATTGGATACATCTGCGGATCAAGTCTAGGAAATAAGTAGAGAGCAGATTTTGGTTTGACACAAGTCACCCCCGGAATTGCAGTAATCAATTTCCAGGCTAAATCCCGTTGCTTTGCTAAACGACCACCCTCGGCCACCAGATCATTGATGCTTTGGTAGCCACCAAGTGCGGTTTGAATGGCGTATTGGCCGGGCACATTAGCACAAAGACGCATTGAAGAGAGCATATTGAGGCCTTCAATGTAGTCTCGAATCATCTCTTTATCACCAGACACAATCATCCAGCCAGCGCGATAGCCACATGAGCGATAGTTTTTTGATAGGCCATTGAAGGTAATGACCACAACATCTGTTGATAAAGATGCCAAAGAGATATGCTTCTCTTGGTCATATAACATCTTGTCATAGATCTCATCAGCA
Source organism: Polynucleobacter sp. (assembly GCA_023253245.1). Lineage (GTDB taxonomy): Bacteria > Pseudomonadota > Gammaproteobacteria > Burkholderiales > Burkholderiaceae > Polynucleobacter. Next base: position 1,973 of record JALRHB010000020.1, read on the forward strand.
AACAGAATCAAGCCATGCTCTCGAGCAATTGCCGTAATTTCTTGTAGAACTTCCTTGGAGTAAATCGCGCCCGTTGGATTATTGGGATTAATCACCACGATTGCTTTAGTCTTGGGAGTGATTTTTTTACGCAAATCAACTAAATCTGGAGCCCACTCCTTAGATTCATCGCAAAGATAATGAACTGGAGTACCGCCTGACAAACTAACGGCAGCAGTCCAGAGAGGATAGTCAGGCGCGGGAACCAGAACTTCGTCACCATTGTTGAGTAAGGCATTCATTGATAAAACAATGAGCTCTGAAACCCCATTACCGGTGTAGATATCATCTAGAGTAACGCCCTGGATGCCCTTTTCTTGGCAATACTGCATGATTGCCTTACGTGCAGCAAAAATTCCCTTGGAATCAGAGTAAGCAGAAGCGTTACTCAAATTACGAATCATGTCCAACTGAATCTCTTCAGGTGGGTCAAAGCCAAAGACCCCTACATTACCAATGTTTAATTTGATAATCTTGTGCCCCTCCTCCTCCATGCGCTGGGCAAGCTCAAGCACAGGTCCGCGGATGTCGTAGCAGACTTCATTGAGTTTTTCGGACTTTAGGATTGGTTTCACAGTAAATTCAGGTTAAGTTCTTGAAATCTAGGAAAAAACAGCTGGCTATAATCCACATAATTATGACAGAGAGTCCATGTGAAGCTTCAATCTGACCCTCAATCCGGAGCCAACACGATCACCGGCTATGGGGATGGCTACGTCGAAATCAATCAGACTCCCTACAGTCACGCTGTTTTACTGAGCTCTGATGGCAATATTAAAGAGTGGCCTGTTAAATCATTTGATGAACTGGCGGCAGCCAATTTCACCCAAATGGTGGATCTCAAGCCTGAATTAATCATCATTGGCACAGGTAATCGCCAACGCTTTCCAAAGCCAGAGTTAGTCAAAACCTTGATTGATGCCAAAATTGGCTTTGAAATTATGGATTCTCAGGCAGCATGCCGAACCTACAATATTCTCGTGAGTGAGGGTCGCCGGGTTTTATTGGCCTTAATCGTGGAAGCAACTTAATGCAATTTGGCCAGATTAGACAATCATCAGCCTTAAATCCCGTCAAGATTCTGATCTTGATCCTCCTTTATGCAGTTTTATGGTTCGGCACTCTCAACTATCGACACCTAATCCCATCGGATGAAGGTCGCTATGCTGAAATCTCTCGAGAAATGTTGGTTACGGGCGACTGGGTAACACCCCGTTACAACGGTTATAAGTATTTTGAGAAACCGCCCCTGCAAATATGGGCAACAGCCACCACTTTTAATCTATTTGGGGTCGGCGATTGGCAGGCTAGACTTTGGACGGCGCTTACTGGTTTTCTCGCGATTTTGTTTATTGGTTTTACTGGCGCGCGCATCTATAGCGCTCGAGCCGGGTGGATCGCTGCTCTTGTTTTAGCCTCGAGTCCAATGTGGGTGATTGGTGGTCACATCAATTCATTAGATATGGGCCTGTCAGCATTCTTGGTGGCAGCGCTATGCAGCCTACTGCTAGCACAAACCTCCCCGCTCAAAAACAATACTCGTCATTGGATGTGGGCTTGCTGGGCGTTTATGGGCTTAGCCACCCTATCTAAGGGGGTTATTGGATTAGCCATCCCCGGAATGGTGTTTGTGGTGTACTCCATTACTGCTTGGGATTGGAAAATCTGGAAGCGTTTATACATCTTTAGCGGCACAATTTTATTTTTAGCGATTACTGCACCCTGGTTTGTTCTTGTAGCGCAACGCAATCCAGAATTTTTAGAATTCTTTTTTATTCATGAACACTTGCAACGCTTTACCCAAACTGCACACAGCAGGACCGGGCCCATTTATTTTTTCATCCCCTTGCTCATACTGGGTTTCTTGCCCTGGGTTGCGCAAATTCCAGGGGCCGTTGGGAAGGCATGGCAAGAACGGAATCGACAATTCTCTAGCGGCTGGTTGCTGACATGCTGGTTTGTGGTCATTCTAGGATTTTTTAGCCTCTCACAATCCAAATTGCCGGGATACATTATTCCGATTTTTCCGGCCTTAGCACTGCTTGTTGGTAATCGCCTAGATAGCAATCTAGGTTTTAGCAATACCCTGAAATTTCCTTGGAAACTTCAGACAGGATTTTTTGCACTGCTAGGCGTTGTGGGTTTTTTCTTCTTGGATCAAGTCAGCAAACAAGCTAGACCAGATGAAATTGAGGCCTATGCACAGTACACCTACTGGATTATGGTCTCATTGATTACCTTGATCATTTTTAGCCTATCTGCACTGATACAAAGCAAACGTAATGGTTTAAGAAGCATCACTAGTTTTGCATGCGGTTTTTTTCTGTGCACAATCATTGCCGGCACTGGCCATGAAACCCTGGGGCGAGCAGTTTCCGGAATCGATTTAGTAGAGAAAGTAAAAGCGAGCATCCCTGAAAAAGTAAATTTTTATTCGGTACGTATTCTGGATCACACGGTACCCTTCTATTTGGGCAAAACCATGGTGATGGTAGAGTTCCCTGACGAACTCGAGTTTGGAGTAAAGCAAGAGCCACAACTATGGTTACCCACTTTAGACGCCTTTATTGCGCGCTGGGCGGAAGACAAAACGGCTTATGCGCTCATGGTTCCCGAACAATTTATTGAGCTACAAAAATTAGATGTACCCATGCAAGAGGTGGGAAGAGATTCAAGACGGGTAATTGTGAAACATCCCGATTCTACTGTCACCCCTACACAATAAGAGCCTACGAAATGACTAAGGAATCTGCGCTCCCATTTATTCCATTTACCCGTCCATCCTTCGATCAAGCAACGATCGACGCGGTAGCCGAGGTTCTTCGCTCTGGCTGGGTTACCTCTGGACCGAAACTTGCAGAGTTTGAAACCGCTTTAAGCGAGTACTTTGGTGGACGTCCAGTGCGATGCTTTGCCAACGGAACTGCAACCATGAAAATTGCCCTTCAAGTTGCTGGCATTGGCCCTGGGGATGAAGTTATTACAACACCCATCTCTTGGGTCGCTACCTCCAATGTCATTCTCAGTGTAGGTGCTACCCCAGTTTTTGTAGACATTGATCCCATCACTCGCAATATTGACTTAAACAAAGTGGCCAATGTAATTACCCCCAAGACGCGAGCTATCATGCCGGTTTATTTAGCTGGTTTGCCGGTCAATATGGATCACTTATACGCCCTTGCCAAAGAGCATGGCTTACGAGTGATTGAAGATGCCGCTCAAGCATTTGGCTCGCAGTGGCATGGCCAAAAGATTGGCAGCATTGGGGATTTGGTGAGCTTTAGTTTTCAAGCGAATAAAAACTTATCCACGGTTGAAGGTGGCTGCTTAGTATTAAATAATTTAGAGGAAGCTAAGTTAGCCGAGAAGTTTCGCTTGCAAGGCCTTACTCGCCAAGGAATGGATGGCATGGATGTTGAGGTGCTCGGAGGCAAGGATAACCTCACAGATGTGAATGCAGTGATTGGATTGCATCAGCTCAAACAATTACCTGCCTTTCAGGCGCGCAGAAGTGCTCTAGCCAAACAATATTTTGATGTAATTCGAAATGAACTCAAAGCCGCCAACCTGGAACATCTCAAACTAGAACTTCCAGTTGAAGACTTCACTCATAGCAACTGGCATATGTTCCAAGTGCTTCTGCCACTTGATCAATTAAATATTGATCGCGCCCAAGTCATGACTGAGTTGAAAGATCTAGGCATCGGTACCGGGGTTCACTACCCAATCATTACTGGTTTTACCCTGTATCAGAAGCTAGGTTATCAAACTAGCTCTACCCCAAATGCACAGCGCATTGGTCAATCCATATTGACCCTGCCACTTTTTCCAGGGATGGCGGATGAAGATATTGGCCGCATTGCCCGTTCGCTCATTGGCATTTTAAAGAATCACCTCAAAAAGTAGCAAATAAGGCACTCATCCCTTCAGAATTAGTGGGATGAGCCAAGATCAGGCAAAATTGCAGGATGACTGCGAATTTAGCAACCCAAGCGAGCAATCCTCAACTGAGTATTGTTATCCCCGTCTATAACGAGGAAGACGGGCTTCAAGCCCTCTTTGATCGGCTTTATCCAGCACTAGATGCCTGCGCAATTAAACGCGAAATAAGCTATGAGGTCGTCTTTGTAAATGATGGCAGCAAAGATCGCTCCGCTGGCATGCTTGCCAAACAAGTTGAGTTGAGACCAGAAGTTACTCGCGCAGTCTTATTCCACAGTAATTTTGGTCAGCACATGGCCATCATGGCTGGCTTCGAATATTCCCGGGGGCAATACATTATTACTTTGGATGCTGATCTGCAAAACCCACCGGAAGAAATCGATGCTCTAGTAAATGAACTTTTGAAGGGTCATGATTACGTTGGCACTATTCGCGCAGATCGTCGTGATAGCTTCTTTAGAAAGTTTGCCTCTCGAGCAATGAATCACTTGCGTCAAAAAATTACTCGGATCACGATGACCGACCAGGGCTGTATGTTGCGTGGCTACAGTCGTCGTATTGTTGATCTGGTGCGTCAGTGTGATGAGAGCAACACTTTTATTCCTGCACTTGCTTATACATTTGCTGCCAACCCAACTGAAATCATTGTTAAGCATGAGGAGCGCTTTGCTGGTGAATCTAAATACAGCCTATATCAACTCATTCGACTGAACTTTGATTTGGTCACAGGATTTTCAGTAATGCCTTTGCAGATCTTCTCCATTTTAGGAATGCTACTAGCATTGGCTGCGGGCAGCCTCTTCGCCTATTTGTTGGTGCGTCGCTTTGTGTTGGGTGCCGAGGTTGAGGGTGTGTTTACCCTCTTTGCGCTGACATTCTTTTTGATTGGTGTGATGCTTTTTGGTCTTGGCCTCCTTGGTGAATATATTGGCCGGATCTATCAACAAGTTCGCGAACGTCCACGCTATGTTGTGCAAACTGTTTTAGAGAAAAAATAATTGCACGCAGTCGTCTTTGCATATCACGATGTTGGTGTTAATTGCCTCAAGGCCTTACTCAATGCGGGCATCCAGGTAGATCTGGTAGTTACCCATCAAGATGACCCTAATGAAAATGTCTGGTTTGGAAGCGTGGCCAAGCTATGTGAAGATAAAAGTATCCCTTACATCACGCCTAATGCCGATCAACTGCTGGGATTAATGCCGCAAATCCAAACGCTAGCTCCTGACTATCTGTTCTCGTTTTATTACCGCTACATGATTCCAGGAGAAATGCTTGCTTGCGCAAAAATTGCGGCTCTCAATATGCATGGCTCACTTCTGCCAAAGTATCGAGGGCGCGCTCCAGTGAACTGGGCTATTTTGCACGGTGAAACTCAAACTGGGGCAAGCTTACACATCATGGAAGCAAAGCCTGATGCAGGTGACATTGTTGGTCAATTAGCCGTTCCTATTGGCCCAAATGAGACAGCCACAGATGTTTTTAGCAAAGTCAGCGCAGCAGCTGTAGAGGTTCTCAACCAGGCCTTGCCTGCGCTGACCCAAGGACAAGTACCCAGATCCCCCAATATCCTGAGCCAAGGTAGTTATTTTGGGGGTCGCAAGCCCTCTGATGGACAGATTCAATGGGTGCAAAGCGCAAAACAGGTTCATGACCTTGTCAGAGCCGTTGCGCCACCGTATCCCGGTGCTTTTACAGACTGGGAGGGGCGACGCATGATTGTGGCCCAAACCAGCCTAGAGGCCGCCTTACCAGCCCAACTCAATCTTCAAGCTCCCGGCATCCAAGTGGTTGATAATCAGGTATTCGGCATTTGTGGCGACCAAAAGGCGGTAAAGATATTGGACTGGTATCCAGCAGATAGCTAAACAAAATACAGCAGCACCTTTTAGATTAAAAACGAGGCAGTAAAGATGAAAAAAGTACTCATTCTTGGCGTAAATGGCTTCATTGGCCATCACCTTTCAAAACGCATCCTTGAGACAACGGATTGGGATGTTTATGGCATGGATATGCAAAACGATCGCCTTGGTGACTTAGTAAATCATCCACGCATGCATTTTTTTGAGGGTGATATCACCATCAATAAAGAATGGGTTGAGTACCATATTCGCAAATGCGATGTGATCTTGCCTTTAGTTGCTATTGCAACTCCTGCAACTTATGTTCAACAGCCTTTAAAGGTTTTTGAACTCGACTTTGAAGCAAATTTACCCATCGTGCGCTCTGCAGTGAAATATAAAAAGCATTTAGTGTTTCCATCGACATCTGAAGTCTATGGCATGTGCGAAGACAGCGAGTTTGATCCAGCGAAGTCCAATATGATTTATGGGCCGATCAATAAACCCCGCTGGATCTATGCTTGCTCAAAACAGTTAATGGATCGTGTGATCTGGGGTTATGGCATGGAAGGTTTACGCTTTACCCTCTTTCGCCCATTTAACTGGATTGGCCCTGGACTTGATAGCATCTACACCCCAAAAGAAGGCTCTTCCCGTGTAGTCACTCAATTTTTGGGTCATATTGTGCGCGGTGAGCCGATCAACTTAGTGGATGGTGGCGCCCAAAAACGTGCTTTTACCTATGTGGATGATGGTATCGATGCCCTGATGCGCATTATCGACAATAAAGATGGCATTGCTAATGGAAAGATCTATAACATTGGTAACCCTAAAAATAATCACTCCGTTCGTGAGCTTGCTAATCAGATGTTAGAAATTGCGCGTAGCATCCCGGAATACGCCAAAACTGCAAATGAGGTGAAGATTGTAGAAACCACTTCGGGCGCCTACTACGGTGAGGGTTACCAGGACGTGCAAAATCGCGTTCCCGCAATTGATAACACCATGAATGAGCTTGGCTGGAAACCATCAACTACTATGGGCGATGCATTGAAGAATATTTTTGAAGCCTATCGCCAAGATGTTGAAAAAGCGCGTCACTTAGTCGATACAGAGTAAGCAAAGCATACCCCGAGCTTCATGGCAAAAATTGCACTCAAGGTAGATGTTGATACCTTACGTGGTACCAAAGAAGGTGTACCTAATTTAGCTCGAACCCTTGATCGTTTTGACCTGAAGGCAACCTTTTTGTTTAGCCTCGGACCAGACCATACTGGCTGGGCGCTTAAACGAGTATTTCGGCCAGGCTTTCTAAAAAAGGTGAGTCGCACCTCCGTCGTGGAGCACTACGGCATTAAGACATTACTCTATGGCATCCTATTGCCGGGCCCTGATATCGGCAAACAAGCTGCCGCAGAAATGCGCGCCATAGATGCTGGTGGGCACGAGACAGGCATCCATACATGGGATCATGTGGCATGGCAAGATGCTGTTCGCCAGCGAGATGCACAGTGGACAAAAGCGCAAATGCAAAAAAGTTGGGATCGCTTCATTGAAATCTTTGGACACCCACCACTAACGTATGGCGCTGCTGGCTGGCAAATGAATGAGGCGGCATTTGAGCAGCTTGATCAATGGGGCATTCAGTATTCGTCTGATGGTCGAGCAAAGCCCAATCTCATGCCCTATCGATATGCATTGCCCCACGGCATAGCTAAACATGTTCAATATCCCACTACTTTGCCCACCTTTGATGAACTCATTGGGGTTGAGGGTGCTGACGAATTTGCTGCCGTTCAAAAAATTCTTAAGATCACGCAAAGCAACCCCAACGATCAGGTATTTACCCTACATGCAGAATTAGAGGGTCAAAAGCTATTACCCGCATTTGAGCAACTCTTGGCAGGATGGCTCAATCAGGGTCATGACTTAGTTACTATGGGCGAACTCCATCAATCTTGGTTGGCCACTAAACAACTCGATAAAATAGCCATTGAATCTGTTACTTGGGGGGAAATCCCCAATCGCAGTGGTGAGCTAATTTTGCAACCTAACTAAGCAATTGAACTTGCAGCAAATTTAATAAGTGAGAAAGTCATGACAGTAGAAATTGGTAAACCAATCCCCAAGTGCGCCATACCAGCGACATCTGGATTAACCTTTACACCAGAGTCCGCCAAAGGTAAAAAGCTAGTGATTTACTTTTATCCAAAAGATATGACACCAGGTTGCACAGCCGAGTCTGGAGAATTCCGAGACAATATTGATGCTTTCACTAAAGCCAACACCTTAGTTGTTGGGGTATCTCGAGATAGCCTGAAATCCCATGATAACTTTCGTAGCAAACTTGAGCTACCTTTTGAGTTAGTTGCCGATACTGAGGAGACTCTCTGTCAACTCTTCGGGGTCATGAAAATGAAGAATATGTATGGCAAACAAGTGCGCGGCATAGAACGCAGCACTTTCCTCTTTGACTCTTCCGGAAAGCTAGTAAAAGAGTGGCGCGGACTTAAGGTTCCCGGCCATGTGACTGAAGTATTACAAGCCGCCCAAGAGGCCGAATAAATTTTTTTATTAATTTAATCTGGGGTGCTTGCAAAGCTCAAAAATTGGGGTAAAGTAGTCTCATGCACCGTAAACGACGGGAAAGTCTGACAATCCGTTTGATTCATCAGCCTGATCACCTCAAATCAGGCAAGGGAAGTAACCCCCGCCGTTTTTTCAGTAGTTTTACACCCAGTTTCATTACAAACCGTCAATGCAATTTGCTTGGCGGTTTTTTCCTTTAGGAGAGTCTGCATGCCACTGCCCCCAATCCCAACTCAAATTGCTGGCCAAGTAAAAATTAGCAGTAAAGATACTCCTGACTTAAAGAAGCGCCCTGCACCAGCAAAACCAGTTGCGATGGAAACAATTGCAGCGGAATGGTTACCCGATACTGACGAAGACCTATCAGAAGCTGAAGTGGCGCTTGAAAAAATTAAGGGCGATCGTCGACCCACTTCTCGACTTGAAAGCCCTCGAAATAAAGCCCTAAACACCCCTGCAAAGCCAAAAAGAATTATTCGCACAGGTCCACCAAGTTTATTTGTGCTAGATACCAATGTCTTAATGCATGATCCAAGCTCCCTCTTCCGCTTTTCGGAGCACGATCTATTCCTCCCAATGACAACATTGGAGGAACTAGATAATCACAAAAAAGGAATGACCGAAGTTGCTCGTAATGCTCGTACGGTTAGCCGTTCCTTAGACCAATTAGTGGCGGGAACAAGTGGCTCATTAGATGAAGGCATTCCCCTCAACAAATTAGGTAACCAAGACGTTTCAGGACGTCTATTTTTCCAAACCAAACTAACCACTCAATCACTGCCAGAGGGTTTACCAGAGGGCAAAGGAGATAACCTCATTCTTGCAGTTGTAAGCGAACTGCAAAAAACTCGTAAGGGTCAAGAAGTGGTACTGGTATCTAAAGATATCAATATGCGAATTAAGGCTCGTGCCCTAGGTCTACCTGCTGAAGATTATTTCAATGATCAAGTATTGGAAGATCGTGACTTAATGTACTCCGGCGTGATGACGCTTCCAGTAGACTTTTGGCCCAAACATGGCAAGGATATGGAAAGCTGGGCGGATGGCAAATCAGGCACTATGTTCTACAGAGTCACCGGCCCAGCTGTACCAAGCATGTTAGTTAATCAGTTTGTCTACCAAGAAAATCCAGATGGTTCAACACCATTTTATGCCCAGGTTAAAGAAATAAATGGCAAGACTGCTCTCCTACAAACTCTAAAGGATTTTTCTCATCAGAAAAATAATGTTTGGGGCGTGACCGCTCGTAATCGTGAGCAAAACTTTGCCATGAATTTACTCATGAATCCAGATGTGGATTTCATTACATTATTAGGTCAAGCTGGAACCGGAAAAACTTTATTAGCATTAGCTGCTGGCCTTGAGCAGGTCTTAGACAGTAAGCGCTATAACGAAATCATCATTACGCGCGCTACTGTACCAGTCGGCGAAGATATCGGTTTCTTGCCTGGCACCGAAGAAGAAAAGATGCAACCTTGGATGGGTGCATTTGATGACAACCTAGAGGTCTTGCAACGCAATGAGGATAGTGGCGCCGGTGAATGGGGGCGTGCTGCAACCCAAGAACTCATTCGTTCGCGCATCAAGGTTAAAAGCATGAACTTCATGCGTGGTAGGACTTTTGTAAGTAAATTCGTCATCATCGATGAAGCGCAAAACTTAACGCCTAAGCAAATGAAAACTTTAGTCACACGTGCCGGCCCAGGTACAAAGATCGTTTGCCTTGGCAATATTGCTCAGATTGATACCCCTTATCTCACTGAAGGCTCTTCAGGCCTCACTTATGTAGTAGACCGCTTTAAAGGTTGGCGTCATGGCGGTCATGTGACGCTAGCTCGCGGGGAACGCTCACGACTTGCGGATCATGCTGCTGACGCACTCTGATCATTGCCACTCATGCCGCACTCTGTTTGGGTGCGGCATTTTTATTTGCATCCTTGCACTTTCAGGTTGTAGCACGTTCTCTACCAAATCGAATGCTGCAAAGGTAAGTCAATTTAAGCAAGATACCAGTGTAGGTACGGAAGATATTTCTATTGCAGCAGTAGGTTTAGTGGGAGTACCCTATCGCTACGGAGGAAATACTCCTAAAGGCGGCTTTGATTGCAGTGGCTTAATAGCGTATGTTTACTCCAAGTCTGCAAATATCAAGCTGCCAAGAACCATCAAAGAGATGAGCACTAGAGGCCAAAGTGTTGACGGTCAACCCCCTGCGCCAGGTGATCTCGTCTTTTTCAATACCACCGGAGAAAAATATTCCCATGCAGGAATTTATGTTGGGCAAGGACGATTTGTCCATGCGCCCAGCGCCGGTGGAACGGTGCGCCTCGAATACATCACGAAACCTTATTGGGCAGCGAGATTTACTGAGGCTAGAAGATTAACTTCAACAAGTCAGTAATCAACCATATCAGCAACACTATGGAATCTTTAATTCAAGCAATACGGGAATGAAGCCATGAAAGAGATAGATATCAACCGTTTTCAAGAAATACTAGTCACAGCAGCAACTGATATTGGCCTCAAGATTTTGGCTGCGATTGCCTTTTGGATTGCTGGTCGCTGGTTAATTGGATTTGCTCTTAAAATTTTAAGCAAAGGCTTAGAGCAGCAAAAGCTAGACGCAACAATTCTTCGCTACACCAGATCGGTTGTTTCAGTCACCCTTAATGTTCTTCTGGTGATCGGCATTCTGGGCTATTTTGGTATTCAGACTACCAGCTTTGCCGCTTTAATTGCCACTGCTGGCGTAGCAATAGGTGCTGCTTGGGCAGGTCTACTTTCTAATTTTGCAGCAGGTGTATTTGTGATTGCGCTGCGCCCCTTCAAAGTTGGCGACTTCGTTACCGTAGGAGGTGTAACTGGAACCGTGAAGGAGATTGGGCTATTTTCATCAACCATCTATACGCCTGACAATATTGCAACGATGGTTGGCAATACCAAAATTTTGGGTGACACCATTCAAAATTTTAGTCATAGCCCCTATCGTCGCGTTGATCTCAAGTATCAACTCTCTGTGGCTGCCGACCAAATCGCTGCGATGCAACTTTTACGCGAAAAGATTGCTGCTATTCCAAATGTTTTGCAAGAGCCAGCAGTTGAAGTAAATATATTAGAGTTCACTGTGCTTGGTCCAGTATTAGCAGTACGCCCTTACTGCAACAACAAGCACTATTGGCAAGTTTATTTTGATAGCAATCGCGTAATGAGTGAAGCATTAATATCAGCTGGATTTCCGCTACCAGGAGCAGCGCAAAATAGTGCTGTGAAGTAATTTACTGAAGTTAATACCAGCGCAAACTAAAAAGCCTCTCATTTTATTGAGAGGCTTTATTAATTGAATTGCTATGATGTCTCAAAATGGCTCATATCCACCAGAAGAGTAGCCAATAGATCCCATGGCCAAGTTATCAAATTTCGTATACGGACCCTGCCAGCTGAGGCGCACTGTGCCAATAGGGCCATTACGCTGTTTACCAATAATAATCTCCGCTACACCCTTATCCGTCGTGGTATCGGGGTGATAAACCTCATCCCTGTAGATAAACATAATTAAGTCAGCATCTTGCTCAATCGCCCCAGACTCTCGCAAGTCTGACATGATTGGGCGTTTATTGGGACGCTGTTCTAACCCACGATTGAGCTGCGATAGCGCTACAACTGGGCACTGTAACTCTTTTGCAAGAGACTTGAGCGAGCGTGAAATCTCCGAGATTTCAGTTGCACGGTTTTCTGAGCCAGAGCCACTCATCAACTGCAAGTAATCAATCACAACCAGACCCAATGTTCCACCAAAGTTACGTGCAATACGGCGTGCACGTGCACGTAGCTCAAGGCTGGATAAGGAGCCAGTTTCATCGATCAAAATTTGGGTATTACTTAAACGGGCAATTGCATCGGTTACGCGTGGCCACTCATCATCTTGCAACTTACCAGTTCGCATACGACCTTGGTCAACGCGCCCTACTGATCCTAGTAAACGCGCTGCCAATTGCTCGCCTGACATCTCCATAGAGAACACGACAACGGGCAAACCTTCAGCCAAGGCGACATTCTCAGCAATGTTTAATGCAAAAGCAGTGTTGTGCGTCACTACATAATCATTCGTAATGTAGGTTCTATCAGGATGGCTCACTGAAATGCACTGCGCCTGAGCAACTCTAGATGGCTCTATAGATTTAAACGTCAGTCTTCGCTGCCGATCCCAGCTTGCCCTCAGTCTCTCCTTCTTTTCAGGTAAGGTGAAGGCCTGAAAACCAGGGCCAAAGCTCATATTTAAGACATAAGATAATCTGCCCTGCTTCTTTTCACCGTTGTAGACGTAACTGGACTTTTTACTAGCTATCGAACAAAATCCGCCAAGAGAACGCGCTAGGGTTGCAACATCTTCTGACAACTGTTTGCTAGTTGTACAAAAACGAATAGATCCCCACTTCTCAATCCAGCCATCGGTATCCATCAAACCCTGGAATAAGGCAAGCCGAGAGTTTCTATTTGCCTCAAGATACGTAGCAGGAATATATTTATCAAAACTTCTGCAACCAAGAATTCCAAGGTCTTGTAAAGCAGCCCTAAAGTAATTTGTCGGTACTGATTGACGCTGACCATTGGCAGCAATTCTTGTTTTAGAAACTAATCGCCAGTCATATGCGCTTGCGTGTACAAGTTCCATCTCATACCCAGCAAGCGCACTCATACGCTCTACTAGCTCAGGAGATCTGGTTGAGAACATCACACTGCCATGAGATAAAGCCAAGGTTCCATCACCGAGCAACGCACCCAGAACCCAAGGGTTTATTGGCAATTGGTCTGAATGACCAAAATCACCTGAAACCGGATCAATCCAGAGGCGATTACGATAGCGAACACAAGAGAGCATTTCCATCAAGCGTTTTGTGCTCAATACTTTGGGCGCATCCCAATCACGGTACATGACTCGCCATAAATGCTCATCACAGCACTCTGCTTGCCGTCCATCAGAGAACGTGACTGTATAAATTTGCTTAACACCTTGAGGGTAAATACCGGTCACCATCGAATGTTGCCCGTCGACTGAAGCCAGACGATCACCAAAACGCAAATCGCCCATGCGCTTCCAGCCATCGACCGTTTTTACTTTGGCATCTAAAGGCTGTGCTTTACCCATCGACGGTCTTCCAGCAACAATGACTAGATCACCTTTTTGCAACCCACTGGTTTGCTTATCCAAGTCAATGAAGCCAGTGGCAATCCCAGTAATATCGCTACCACCTTGACGGTTGTATAGCTCATCGATGCGAGCAACAACTGTTCTTAGTAAAGGCTCAATTTCTAGATAATCGGCCTTGCGACTTCCCTCTTCACCAATTTGCAAAATGCGAGACTCAGCTTCATCCAGCAAGGTTCGTACTGTTCGACCCTCTGGAACAAATGCAGAATTAACAATGATGTC
>JALRHB010000210.1 GCA_023253245.1 Polynucleobacter sp.
CCCAAAGCATCAATTTATCAGAGGCTAACGGCTTCCCAACTTCAATTATTGCAACAAAAGCTTTACTGAATGCGATTGCACTAGCAGCTGGCAACTTTGAGGTGCCCGGGGAGAGAGACTTTATCATGGGCAAGATATTCGAGGCACTCCAAATTCCAACCGTTGAAGTGAGGGAGGCCGCCATGTAAACTCTCGTGGAATTAGTTAATCTGCAGTATGATCACTTGGAATTCTATTTCACTAAAATTGCACAGGCTACCTACCAAGCTGCTAACAATGATGAGGCCCAAGTTGGTCTACAAGGTATCGAATTCTGGACCACATTAACAGAGGAAGAAATCAGCAGAGAGAAAAAGTAACAAGCGACCAAAAGTTACATCCGTAATAGCAGCCTTGACTTAATTGGACTCATGCTCTAGAACGTGAGCAAGGTGACAGTTGAAGATGACGAAGAAGAAGATGATGAACCTTTAGAGCGACCAGACTGGTGGCCTGAAAACTTCTGGAAGTCTGAAGAAGACGCACCAGATCTTGAAGGTATTGCTAAGTCATGGATGGATCTACGCAAACAAATCTCACAAGGTAAACATAAAGCACCAGCTGATGGTAATTATGATTTATCTGCATTTGGTGAAACTCCAGAAGATGATCCATTACGCAGTCATGTAGTAACGTGGGCAGCGAAGTATGGCGTAAGTCAAGCTGCACTAGATGATCTTGTTGGTGAAGTAGTGCAAAACAATATGCTTGCTGCTGAAGCACAGCAAGTTAATCTTGATCAAGAACGTAAAGCTTTAGGTCCAAATGCTGATGCTAGAATTAATGGTATTGTTAAATGGGCATCTGGCTTAGTTAATAAAGGCGTTTGGGGTGAAGATGACTTTGAAGAGTTTAAAGTAATGGGTGGTACTGCAAAAGGTATTGCTGCATTAGAAAAGCTTAGAGCATCTTATGAAGGTCGTGTACCTGTAGAAACAACTCCAGTAGAAGGCGCACCATCAAAAGATGAGTTATATCAAATGGTAGCGGATCCTAGATACAACACTGATCCAACCTACCGTCAAAAAGTAGAAAGAGCATTCGCTCAAAACTTCGGTTAATCGCTTGACAATAGGCTTAGTTCCCGTGTAAAATCGGGAATGAGGCCTATTACATATTCATTGTGACCCTCAACGCAAGTAATCTTGTCGACTGGCTATCGTAAATAGCAAGCACGGCCCAGATTTCTCTGGCATACCACAGCGATTAATACACAATTTTATTAATTACTATAAGGAGTCAATAATGGCTATTGGATTATCTAATGCTTTTGTTACCTTATTTGATGCCGAAGTTAAACAGGCTTACCAAGCTAAAGCGCAATTAGTTGGTGCGGTTAGACAAAGACGCGGCGTTGAAGGTTCTACAGCAAAATTCCCTAAAGCGGGTAAAGGCGTAGCTACTCTAAGAGTTCCACAAACAGACGTAACACCATTGAATGTGGATTTCTCACAAGTAACAGCTACAATGGAAGATTGGAATGCAGCAGAATATTCTGATATTTTCATGCAACAAAAAGTTAATTTTGATGAAAGACAAGAATTAGTGCAAGTAGTGGCTAATGCTATTGGTCGCCGTCAAGATCAACTTATTCTTGACGCGCTTGCAGCTGCATCATTAGCTGCTGGAAACGTAATTGCTACATCAGTTGGTGGCGCAGACACTAACTTAAACTTAGAGAAGCTTTTAGCTGCTAAGAAAGCTATGGACGCAAATAACGTACCTCCAACAGATCGTCATATGATTATTCATGCTAATAACTTATCAGCATTACTAGGTGAGAC
>JALRHB010000211.1 GCA_023253245.1 Polynucleobacter sp.
ACCCTGCCGACCGAGCCGGCACAGCACGCGGAGAGTCTGCCATGAACAACCCCGAGCGCTTGCCGTCCGAGACGCACAAACCGATCACCGGCTACTTGTGGGGCGCGCTGGCCGTGCTCACCTGTCCCTGCCATTTGCCGATTCTCGCCATTGTGCTAGCCGGCACGACGGCCGGCGCGTTCATCGGGGAGCACTGGGGTATTGCAGCCCTCACGCTGACCGGCTTGTTTGTCCTGTCTGTGACGCGGCTGCTGCGGGCCTTCAAGGGAAGATCATGACCGCTTCCCAGCCAGCCGAGAGTGGGCAGCTTTGAGCTTCGCTACCAATCTGGAGGAGTACCACCATGAACGCAAACGCCCCGAACACTGCCAGTTGCACCACCTGCTGCGTATGCTGCAAAGAAATTCCGCTCGATGCCGCCTTCACCCCGGAAGGCGCGGAATACGTCGAACATTTCTGCGGGCTGGATTGCTATGAACGCTTCCAGGCACGCGCCAAGGCCGCGACAGAATCTGACATTGCGCCTGTCCCTGGCGGTTCGCAGCCGTCAGATTGAGGCATTCTTCAAATTAACATAGGGACTGGCTTTGTTGCATAAAGGTTTGAAAGATAGAGCGATCCTAATTGAGCCAAATTCAAGTGACAACTTGGGTGTGAGGGCGCCCCAATTCTGTGAATTTGTTCAAGACGGCTACGCGTGCATGAATCTCATTCACCTGACTAGGAAAACTCCTTGCTGTTAATTTATCGCCTAATAATTTGATGCAATGCATCTTGGTTTCCACCAAACTTCGACGATGATAACCAGACCACTTTTTCCAAAGTGACCTTCCTAGCAGTTTGACTGTTTTCAATAACTCATTTCGTTCTATAGACCTGACTTGCTGATCTTTCCAAGGCTTTGCATTCTTCCTGGGTGGAATGACCGCATGTGCATCACGATTTAAAATGACTTGTCGGCAGTGCTTTGTGTCATAAGCACCATCTGTATAGACTGAATCAATTCGTTCATCCAAGGGAACTTGAGAAAGTAAATCTTCGAGCACTTGTGAATCGCTGACATTATTTGTCGTGAGTTGTACTGTACGTATTTGAAGGGTTTCAGCTTCTATAGCAATATGGAGCTTACGCCATTGGCGACGATATTCAGATCCATGTTTCTTGCATTTCCATTCACCTTCACCTAGAAACTTCAAGCCAGTAGAGTCCACGAGTAGATGCAGACCATCTCTACTTTTTTGGTAGCTAATTGTAATATCTGAATAGCCACTGATTTTGTAGGCACCTTTCAGTCCATCTAGTGACTAATTAATTTGTTTTAAATACCGATAGACAGCCTGTCTACTGATACCAAACGCTTTTGCCAGATCAACTTTTGATGAATACTTCCCTTCTTTCCAGGCTTGCAGTAATGCTTTAGCTTGATCTGGATTCAATTTATGGACACGACCTTTATATTTGCCCTGAGCTGCTGCGATCTTAATCCCTTCTTTCTGACGTTCTAAGATAATTTCCCGCTCGAATTGAGCAAAAGCACCCATCAGTTGCAGCATCAAATTATCCATCGGCGTGGATTGGGCAGTAAAAGTAATATTCTCTTTTACAAACTGGATGGCGATCCCTCTTTTGACCAGTTTATCTACTTCAGTGACCAAATCTTTTAGACTTCGTGCAAAACGATCCATGGAATGTACAATCACCCTATCCCCTTCCCGGACATAGTTCAACATTTCTTGAAATTTCGGTCGGTCGGTATTTTTACCCGAAGCACGGTCAACAAAAATCCGGTCGACTTCAATTCCCTCAAGTTGACGCCCTGT
>JALRHB010000212.1 GCA_023253245.1 Polynucleobacter sp.
ACACCCAGTCTCAAGCTCCCTGGATCATGTTGGCTTTTTCACAAGATCCGTAGCCGATGCTGCCTATGCATTTAATCTTCTAAAGAATAGAGATGTTACCGAGGAAGATGGGCAAGTGATCGCGGACTTAAGTATTCAACCCATCGATAAAATTCTTCAACGCAAGCCTCGTATTGCAATTCTTAAAACGCCTTACGATGACTTATTAAGTGATGAACAAATGGATGTGATGAAGGCTGCTAGCGCATTACTTGAAAAGTCTGGAGCTGCTCTAGAAATTCTCGAACTCCCTAGCTATTATTGGGATGGCATTGAGGCTTTGGCAGTGCTCATGTCATGTGAGGCTGCTGTAGTCCACGAGCAGCATCTAGCAAAATACCCCGACCTAATTAGCGCAGATATTAGGGAGCTAGTTCAAAAAGGCAATGCTACTAGCGCCCCTGATTACATCAAAGCAAAAAATCTTCAAAAACGCCTGAGGAAATCAATTGGCGATGTCTTTAGTCAATTTGACGCGATACTAGCTCCAGCGGCGACTGGCGAAGCCCCTAGAGGTCTTGAATTTACTGGAAATCCAATTTTTTGCTCCTTGTGGAGCTTTATCGGCACCCCCGCAATTGCTCTGCCCTTTAGTCAATCCCAAAATGGCTTACCTCTTGGAGTTCAACTGATTGGCAATTATCTAGATGATCAAATACTGATCAATATCGCGGCTTTTGTGGAAAGCAGTTTTAAAAAATTGCAGTCCGATTAGACGATAATAGGACCTGGAACTTTTAGAGGGCAGCCATGTACAGAATTATTTTTTTATTAGCAATTACTTTAGGGCTCGTTGCTTGTAGCAATAATGATAAAAAGATCAGTGGCTGGGAGATCAATGACGTCTACCATTCAACGATCATTACTCCAAATCCCGCCAATAACACTAAGACTTATCAGGGCCCTCCTATCAACTCGATGGATGAGAGTAATACTTATCAAATGTTTAGCATTCGCGGCGAACGTAATAGTCAAGGTACAAAAACCTTTGAAATACTGGCGCAGCTCACTTATTTTTCACAGTGGCGATATTACGATGCAGCCTCCCTAGAGGGAAAACCGCTAACAACATTTAAAGTAGTTGGCAGAGAGGCTGGTGCTTGTGGTGACCGTGGCTGCATTTTCAGAGAGCTGCTCTCTATCTCAATTAATGAAGCTTTTCTCAAGCAATATATTGATAAAGGGTTTGAAATTAACTTAAGCTCAAAAACAGGTAAGTCAACTGTTTTATTTATCCCGCCTCAATATATCAAAGGCTACCTCATGGCAGTAGATGGCTCGCCAAGATAGGGGCTAGGAAGTTTTTTGATAGAAATAAATAAGAGGCTAAGAGCCCCTTATTTATATGAGTACTTGGCGGAGACGAGAGGATTCGAACCTCCGATCAGAGTTTTAGCCCCGATGCTCCCTTAGCAGGGGAGTGCCTTCGACCAGCTCGGCCACGTCTCCGTATTGATGCAAATACAACGACCCACAGTTTAACTGATTCC
Source organism: Polynucleobacter sp. (assembly GCA_023253245.1). Lineage (GTDB taxonomy): Bacteria > Pseudomonadota > Gammaproteobacteria > Burkholderiales > Burkholderiaceae > Polynucleobacter. Next base: position 1,530 of record JALRHB010000212.1, read on the forward strand.
ACTGACTGCAGGGATATACAGCGGTTTAATGCTACTTTCTTACTTCTGATCTAGCTCAAAAGCCTTATGCAGGGCTCGAACAGCCAACTCCATATATTTCTCATCAATCACCACTGAGATCTTGATTTCACTAGTGGAGATCATCAAGATATTGATGCCCTCCTCCGATAAAGTCCGGAACATTTTGCTGGCA
>JALRHB010000213.1 GCA_023253245.1 Polynucleobacter sp.
CAAATTATCTCACAGAATCCCACAAGAAAACACAAACCTGAAAAATAATTTTCACCAGCCCGGGCCAGACACAATGACAAGCCGCCAGCATGTCCAAAGACGGGAACGGTCACTCCAACGTGGTAGTTTTCAGCCCCTCATAAAATTTTCGAACATTAGGCCCGCGCCAGTATTGGATTGTACGGAAGTGCCTCTATTGTTCTTTGTATTGTTCTGAGCTAAGTCATTGATAACATTGATTTGTTCTAGCTATGATATCGGCATACATGTTGTCGACAGCGACCCTCGGAATTCAACATTGTTTAGAGGTCTTAACTGCATTGGATACGGCAGAGATGAATGAATCCGAATTCTTGGCAGTTTGATCGTCAAGAATTAAATGCTCTCGCGATGTCGCTTCATACTCCGACTCAGCGTTTGGGCTGGGGGCGAAGGCTTTATCGCTTTGAAGTTGCAGGGCAGGGGTATTGGTTAAAGTATCAGTCGCTATCAGAGCATGTGGCGCTAATTAACGGCTTTGACACTGAACTTAGTTTTTATCAACATGCACTTGCGATGCTGCAACTGCCGAAGTTCTTGCCTGAAGTGCAAATCCTTGAAAATTTTGAGTTTCACTCAGAGCCGGTGAAAGTCGCACTCATCTTAAAAAATGTTCCATCATTACTTATGGCGAATCCACGTCAGTTAAGTCGAGATCATGTCATTCATATCATTTTTAAAATGCTGAATGCAGTTGAAAATTGCCTAAAAGCAATTATGAACTACAACATCGACACCACTACTCGTACGGGACTTCCCAACGCATTTGCATATTTCACACAGATTGCATTCTATGCTTTCTTACGACGTATCGCAAAAGAAAAGAAACAGCAGGATATCAAATGGAAGTATCTTGATCAAGCCGATATCGACGCTTTTATGCACTATGATACCGCTCAACTTGGTGAAATGCACGAAAGCGAACGCCAGTTTATTGATTATCTGCGTGATCGCATCGACCGAGTTCGCACTCAGGACGCTAAGGTAAAAGAACTCTCAAAGAAAGAGAAGGCATCTAAGAAGAAAACTTCCCTTGAATTGTTTATGGGTTGAATATGAAATTCCTTGTTATTGGTAATGGATTCGTAGGTTCTGCTGTATCTGTTACGCTAAATCGTATCCACGACGTATTAATTCAAGATCCGCCTCAAGGGCTGGAAGTGGACTACTCCGAGCATCCAGATTTAGATGGCGCAATTATTTGTGTGCCAACTCCATCGGACGACTATGGTAATTGTGATGATTCATTGGTAATAGATTATTATTCCGATCTTAGGCAGGAATATCCAACCCTACCTATAATGATAAAATCTACTACTAGTATCCAAACTCTACATTCTTTAGATACCTATTGTGATGAAAACTTAATTTTCTCACCAGAGTTTTTAACTGCTGCTAACGCTGTTGAAGAATTCTCTAATCCAAAATTCGTGATTATGTCTGGGTATGGGTTAAAGGCTTCTTTATTCTGGGGTGATAATGTCTTCTCTAAGTTCGTAAAAGATCTGGATAAGATTTTCTATATGGACAAGATGTCTGATGCAGGATTTGTCAAGTATGGTATCAACTCATTCCTGGCGATGAAAGTGACATTCTTCAACGAACTGTATAGAATGTATAATGCAACCGGATTTGATGGCGACTTTAAGAACGTTACTGAAGCAATGGCACTCGACGAAC
>JALRHB010000214.1 GCA_023253245.1 Polynucleobacter sp.
CTAACGGTATAACCAATAAACCTGAGGCAACATGTATTTGCCCCAAAATGACATTGGTTAAGCTGTGAGTATCCGCAGGATCTCTGCTAGAAATGTAAGCCACAACAACAGCGCAGACTGTCAACCAGTGGAGAATGATGCTTGGCAATGGATAGTTTTTCATAGCGGTATAAAGTGGAAATACAAGAATTGCATTGATAATGTTTTCTATACAAACACCGCCTATTGGTCACCATCGGGTTCATTGTCATAATCAACCCCATCCTCCAGGGCAGAAATAATCATGCCTTTTTGCGGATCAACCTTTACATCCCAAGCCTTAGCGTTGTTGATGACCTCAATGTCATAAGCCCAACCCGTTTTTTTACTGTATTCAAACTCAGCCTTAGAGGCCCTACTGCCGGGATATTGATTTTCAGCGGCGGCAATTGCCTGGGTCAAAGTGATCTGCGCCTGATTTATAGCTATGAAATCTTCCCCCTCTGGGTTACTAGTTTTGTTTGCATACACTGCAAAGCTTGCAGTAGCAATAGTTACGGCCAAAAATGAGATCTTGCTATATCGGTTCATTTTGATTCTCCAAAAATGTGTTTGATTGCACAAGTGGAGAATATCTATAGATACTTAGCTAATACTTAGGAATTAATTGAGTTTAAATAGCTGTGAATGTCAGCTTTCAGCCGAAAGCAGTCTTTGCAGTAATTTCTATATAACCAACAGCTAGAAGTCTCAGTTTAGGCCTACCCCTTATCACCCTTAATGCAAATAGAGTGTCACAGCAATCGCACAGTCAATCGCACACTCATTATTTGGTCTTACAAACTCTTGATTTATATGGATTTTTGAAGACCCACGACTTCTTTTAATCCGTTGGTCGCGAGTTCGAATCTCGCCCGACCCACCATAAATAAAAGGCCTCGTGAATGCGAGGCTTTTTATTTTCTGTTGGCTAATACTGGGCATCAGCATTGTTATCACTGCAATCTGCCTTGTGCTCTTTGCCCTATTAATGAAAAACTTTGAGATTCAATTTCTAGAGGTCATATTGCTGTAAACGACATATCAAGTAAGTTGGATTAGGTTCGGCCTGTTACGACTGCGCCGTCGGTTTTAAGAAGAAATCAATTGCCAACGCAACGACTGCCGGCTCGATACGATGAGGGCCCATAAATTCCAATGAGGTTACGTCATAACCTACGGCCTTAAGTTTGGCTACATGGGGACGCGCACTAGTTTCAATTGACAGCTGCTCGTCTTCCAAACCATGGGCGATGAAAATGCGGGGTGTACCATTTTGCTGAAAGACCGACATGAAGCCTGCGGAAAATGCGATCACGTGACTAACGACGTCGCCATTGGTCACGCCTAATGACAACGCATAGCTGCCTCCGTCGGAAAACCCAGCAAATCCCAAGTGAGATGGATTGATATAAAAACGTGACGCCACTTCGCTCAATGCTTTATCCAACCGCTCTAGGTCTGGTCCGTTACCACCCACGACTAAGTCCCAAGTTGGAAACTGAGACTGTGGCAAAAGAAGCAAAAAGCCATTCTGAGACGCATGGTCAATCACAAATGGCAGCACCTTATCGGCACTGCCACCAGCACCATGAAACATCACGAGCAGGGGGACTGGAACCCCAGGCTGTAGACCCTCCGGCACAATCAATACAGCGTCGCGCTCGCTAGCAATACCCAGATTGTAACGACCAGC
>JALRHB010000215.1 GCA_023253245.1 Polynucleobacter sp.
TGGGTCGGCGTCTTTTGGCAATCATGGGCCAACACCTTATTTGGCTATGCTGCCTGGGCTTGGCTCTTATCTAAGCATCCAGCTGCCCTAGTAGCCCCCGCGCCTTTACTGGTCCCTATCTTTGGCATGGGAGCAACTGCCATCTTCTTAGGTGAATCACTACCTGCATGGAAGTTTCTGGCGGCGGGTTTGGTGATGGTGGGCTACCTAGGTAGCATTTATGGTTTATCGTTCACCCAATATTTAGCGAGGAAATCATGAAAATACTGATTGTTGGTGCAGGTGGTATTGGTGGGTACTATGGATCAAAGTTAATGCTAGCGGGGGCAGATGTCACCTATCTCTTGCGCGAGAAGCGCAAAGCACTCATTGATCAGCATGGCTTGGTCGTCGAGACACCAAAGGGGAGTTATACGGTGCATCCACAAACTGTCACCGCTCAAGAGCTAAAGCCCATCTATGACCTGATTATTTTGGCGCCCAAAGCATTTGATCTTGAAGACTCTTTGCAATCAATTGCAGGTGCTTCAAGCCAAGGTTTGATTTTGCCTTTTCTCAATGGCTTGGCGCATATTGAGCAATTAGATCAGCGCTTTGGTCGCGAGCGAGTATTGGGCGGTATTGCCCATATTGCTGCCACGATTACTGAGACGGGAGCAGTTAAGCAACTCACAGATTTAAATGTGCTCACTGTCGGAGCACGCACACCCAGTCAAGAGGCCTTTGCTAAAGCATTTTATGAACTGTGCCAGAAGGCGGACTTCAACTCTGTGTACAGCGAGACCATTGAACAAGCGCTGTGGGATAAATGGACCTTTCTGAGTACTCTGGCGGGAATGACTACTCTATGCAATGGCTCTATTGGTGAAATTGTTGCCACCCCCTATGGTGATGCCTTAACCCGCACAATGTATCAAGAGTGCTGCACCATCGCCAATGCGCATGGATTTACGATTGCTGAGGGCGTACAGACTAAATCGATTGAGATGTTGACTGCAAGTGGATCACCAATGACTGCATCAATGTTGCGCGACCTCAATGCCGGCAATAAAACTGAGCATGGTCATATCTTGCTAGAGATGATCAATAAGGCAAAAGCCAAGCAACTAGAGTGTGATTTGATCAAGATGGCGTATACCCATATTGAAGTGATTCAACGTCGTAATGCTTAAGTAATACTGATGAGTTTGGGTATTAGCATGAGTATGTGTATGAGTATTTGCTCATGATCCTGCGTATTCTAGGCATTACTCTGCCAATCTTTGCGATTGTGTTTGCAGGCTTTGTATACGCGCGCTATAAAAAACCGGATATGAGTGGTGCTAATCACACCATTATTGATTTGGCATTGCCGTGTTTTATTTTTGTGTCTCTCTCAGCTAAGCCACTGGATTTCACGAGCGCGGGTTATTTGGTGTTGGCGGCAATCTTGATTGTTATTTTCTCTGGTCTTCTCGCTTTGCCGCTGGCCAAGTATTCCGGCACAAGCTCCAAAGCATTATTGCCATCGATTATGTTTACCAATGTCGGCCCAATTGGTATTCCACTAACGGTCTTGGCATTTGGGCCTGATGGCTTGGCACCTTCAGTACTGCTGATGGTACTCTCCAATATCTTGATTTTCTCGCTCGGCTCAGCAGTGATGACTGGCAGGATGGATGCCAAGAGTATTTACGCCAGCCCCTTGGTTTGGTCTCGGGGGTGTGGTCT
>JALRHB010000216.1 GCA_023253245.1 Polynucleobacter sp.
AGATGCGCACCAAGCGTGATGCCACTTTAGAGATGCCAGTATTAATATTGCCAGCAATTCAGATGAATATTCGTGCTGGTGAAATGCCTGCGCCAGAAGCTAATGGCGTTTCATATTTAAAGATTCCACTGAACGCACTCTAATCATGACGGATAAGAAGCGTGCGGCGGAGTTTAAGAAGATGCAAACATCCGCAAAAAAGGCTTGTGAATTTCTCAAGGCGATATCAAATCCCAATCGCTTGATGCTGCTCTGTGAAATCGCTATTAGTGAAAAGTGTGTGAGTGATCTGGAGAAAAACACCGGCATTCGTCAGCCTACTTTATCGCAACAGTTAACCGTATTGCGCACCAAAAAATTGGTGAAGACACGCAGAGTAGGCAAGCAAATTTATTATTCTTTATCAAGTGATACGGCAGTATCCATCATCGATATCTTGTATCGCCAGTACTGCACCAAGTAAGCGACTATCCTGGAACTTTTATAGGCATATGGATTAAGAAAATAGCAAAAAATGTTAAGCCAACGTAGTAATGAATTTTGATGGCCACTTCTCGAGCTTCCTCAGAGCCATAATAGAGTAGGGTAGCGGTGACCATGAGGATGCATAAGAAGCTTAATTGAGCTAGGCCAGACCATAATTTTCGGCGAGACTTGAGTCCCGCTTTAAGGTGGAAAGGCAAGACTGATCCTAAGGCCATTGCAGCTAGCAATGCTGATATCCCATGCCATGCTAGAACGCTGTGGGTGGCGAATAATCTTCTGTAAATATTGAACTCATGTCCGAGTAGATAGAAGATTCCAGACATCGAACATATAAGCATGCCGGCTATCACAAAGTATCGCTGCCAAGATGGCATTTTTCCAAGGCGACTATGGGTACTCATGACGCTCCAATCTTGATTGCTTGTGCAAAAAAGTGATTTAGACAGGGATGGTTTGGATTTCCGGAAATGGCTACTACTTTGGTCAGGGCATCTGCATAAACGCACTCTTGAGCGATTACTGAAAATGACTGAGAAAAACTGACATATTCACTACTACATGGATCAATCAAATAGCTCTTTGTGTTGTGATCCTGCTCCATAAAATACAGACTACTAGTTGCAATGGCAGCATTGCATAGCTCGCCAAGATACAGGAGTTGATGGGGGTTTATGGGGTCTCTGATGTAAATTGCCTGCGGCTCCTTACCAAAGACCCGTAGATCCCCTCCGGCGTTGATGCAAGCTCGCTCTAATTGAGCTGATTGAAGTATTTCGATGCCTACATCTACAGCGAAGCCTTTAGCGATGCCCCCCAAATCTAGACAAAGCGGCAAGTCTGAAGCTACGGTATTGGTATCAATAAATCGAAGATTCTGCTGATTGCCGTAGTGATGGGTGATATTACCTGGGTGTCTTGGAAGTAATTGTGCCTTCACAAGATGCTGACCAATGCCGCAATTAAAAAGACCCTGGGATTGCTGATGTATTTCTTGAGCTATTGAAAGTACTTTTGCAGTCCAGGGATGAATGTGAACCGGCTCAATATGGGCGCGCTGATTGATCTGTGAAAGCTCGCTACTTGGATGATGAAATCCCATCAAATTCTGTACTCGCTCTATGGCACAAAAAGCCTCATGTACAGCCTGATGCGCATGAGGCTCATCATCTACACTGATCTCAACATAGG
>JALRHB010000217.1 GCA_023253245.1 Polynucleobacter sp.
TCTGTGTTTCGCGGGGTAACGACCCCGATTGGAATCTGGCGATAGTTGGATGCCTCAGATGCATAAACAGCCTGGTGTGCAGTATCAAAATGTACCGAACTCCCTAATGCCGCCGTTAGCTCAACATTGAGTTGCTCCCACTGAGAAATACCGCCCATGATTGTCTGTCCTTATTCGATCTTGCGCCCTTTTTGGGTCTGGGGGTATTCTAGCAATTCTTAGGAATGTATGAGTTGTATGACTTCACACCAAACCGAATAATCTCAAGCAAATCTTTTCAAGCTAATGAATAATCCACTCATGAACACCAAACCAACAGTTCTCGCATTTGATGTCTTTGGCACAGTCGTTGATTGGCATGGATCAATTGCCAGTGAAGTAAGGCGCTTGAATCTGGGAGTTGAGCCTGAGGCGTTTGCTACCGCCTGGCGCAAAGGCTATCGACCTGCGATGGCTAGAGTACGGTCGGGCGAACTACCCTGGACCAAAATTGATGACTTACATCGCATGATTCTGGATGAAGTGCTTACGCAATTTGGAATTACTAGCCTGACAGAGCCAGAAATTCGTCATCTCAATTTCGTTTGGCATCGCCTTAATCCTTGGCCAGATGTTATTGAAGGTCTGGGGCAATTGAAAACCCAATTTACCTTGGTTACCCTCTCCAATGGAAATCTAGGCTTATTAGCAAATATGGCAAAAAAAGCAGGTCTACCTTGGGACCTCATTCTCTCCGCTGAAGTCTTTAGGCACTACAAACCTGACCCAGAAACTTATCTTGGGGTAGCTCAGACCTTCGACATCCCTCCTGAAAAAGTGATGTTAGTAGCCTCTCATAAAGATGACCTTGCTAGCGCCCATGCTTGTGGACTACAAACTGCTTTTATCGAGAGGCCATTGGAATTTGGCAAAGATCATATACGCGATGATCTTCATCAGGAAAGTTTTACCAATTACCACGCAAAGGATTTTTTGGATCTTGCGCGCCAACTAGGAATATAGAGTCTCAATCCAATCAGACGTATTCAGCTACTTCGACTAAATTCTGATCTGGGTCACGCAAATATACAGAGCGAATCGGACCTAAAGCCCCACGTCTAGGAACCGGACCTACATCAATAGGCACGCCCTGCTTTTCAAGATGTGCAATAAAGTCATCTAAGGGGATAGCAGATATGAGGCAAAAGTCTCCAGAGCCAATAGTGGGTACTCTTGCTTTGGTAGGCGTTTGCGTATCTTTATCTTGAAGATTGATCTTGAGCTGGCCAAATCGCAATGAATAGCGAGGTTGACCCTCCGGTCCTTTAAAAAACTCTCGCTCAAATCCAAGGGCTTTTTCATACCACTGGGTAGTGCGCTCAATATCCGTCACCGTCAAAACAATATGGTCAATACGATCAATAATATTTTTCAACTCAATCTCCAAGGATCCGAAAAAATTAGGGGGTTGTTTTAGCGATAAAAAATGCTTTAGGAACTTCAGTACACCAAACGACACCATCACCAATCTGGCCCGTCTGACAAATCGTTACAATGCGGTCCATAAAGGCTTGAGCACTCTCATCATTGCAAACGATCTCAATTTTCACTTTAGCAGAATAGTCAGTGAGCTCTTCCTTAATATTTGATTTGGCCGTGCGGTTTGGAGCGCTACAACCTTCCACCT
>JALRHB010000218.1 GCA_023253245.1 Polynucleobacter sp.
CGTGAGTACCTATAATGATTAACTTTTCCTCCACCAGCAGTTTATCCAAGATCAATTTTCGTTCCGATCTAGACATGCTTCCAGTGAGCCTCAAGACATTGATTCCAAGAGGCAGAAACCAATCCGCAATTTTTTTGAAGTGCTGTTCAGAGAGAATTTCTGTTGGCACCATCATTGCTACTTGATGGCCAGCGCCGATCGTCTGAAGCGCTGCCAATGCCGCAACGACCGTTTTCCCGCTTCCCACGTCTCCCTGCAACAATCTTCGCATGGGGATGCTCTGAGCCAAATCCGCTCGAATGTGCGATAGCACCTCCTCCTGGGCTCGTGTCAGATTAAAAGCCAACGCTTGCAAAAATGTCTGCGTAAGTTTTTTCTCCTCATTAAGAGCGATAGCCTTGTATTGCTTCCGGCGGTCGTAGTTGACACGCATCAATAATTGCTGGGCTAAAAGCTCATCAAACTTAATTCGTATCCAAGCAGGATGCTCTCGAGTTGCCAACTTGCTTTGATCAGAATTTTTTGGAGGCTGATGTAAAACCCGAATACTCTGACTTATTTCGTCTAAGCCAAGCGAAGCCCTCACTTGTAAACTTAGGGTGTCTACCAGCTCTATTTTTTTAAGGGCACGTTCAATCGCGGTCCTAATGGTGGGCTGCGTAAGGCCCTTGGTGGTTGGATAAATGGGAGTCAATTTTTCTGGCAAGGGGGTATTTTTCGTGACTCGCCGAACCCTAGGGTGAATCATTTCTTTCAAACGGAACAGGTTGTCGCGAAATTCTCCAACCGCTCGCACCAGACTGCCAGGCTCAAAACTTCGCAGTTGACTGGGATAGAAATTAAAATACCGAAAAACTGCTGAATCAGAGGAATCCTTGACGTAAACGACCAGTTGTCGTCGAGGCCTGTACTCCACCTTGACTTCCACAACCTCTACTTCGACCTGCAAAAATAATCCTGTTGGAGCATCTTTTATTTTTTGAACCGACGTTTCATCTTCATAGCGATTTGGGAAAAACATCACCAAATCCTCAGCCGTCTCAACACCCAACTTCTTGAATTTCTCCCAGGCGACCTTTGAGGCTATCGACAAATCACCAGAATTGGGAGACGGATTTTTTGAAGTTTTAGGTCTCAAGATAATCGACGCATCATTAAACGGTAAGGGAAATACTAGCCCTGGGCGACAGCAATTGCATCAATCTCAACGAGGGCATCTTTGGGAAGCCGCGTTACCTCTACTGCCGATCGAGCTGGAAAACTTTCACCAAAAAAATCAGCCATGATTTCGTTTAGTTTAGAAAACTGGCTTAAATCAACGAGAAAAACGGTGAGCTTTACGAAGTCGCCTCTATCTAAATCACATGTACTCACTATCTTTTCCAGATTCTCTAGAACTTGACGAGCTTGCGCCTCAAAACCAACAAGAAGTTCACCATCTGGCGTGAGTCCAATTTGTCCAGAAACATACACCGTATCATTTACCTTAACTGCTTGAGAATAAGCACCAACAGCAGCTGGGGCCAGCTTGGTAGTGATTCTAGTGTTAGCCATATAGTTCTCCAAGG
>JALRHB010000219.1 GCA_023253245.1 Polynucleobacter sp.
ATCCAGAATGCACCGAGGCGAATAAGCGTTATGTTGTAACGCATCCGAACGCGAAGTGGATTGTTGACCAACTTGCAATGGGGAGTTTTGTCGTTGAAAATTTTACGCAAAAGTCTGTAGCGCCTGCGCAGACTTCATCGAAAAAGAAGTAGAGTGGCATACTAAGGACGGCGAGGATGGGTATTCCAAAGCCGCCCTTATGATATTCAAGGGGGCTGGAGAGGATGTTCCAGACATTAAGCCGCCCCAAGGATATGAAGTCCTGATCAGATACTTTAATGAGTTACGCAAGTTCTGCGGCTCAATTGACACTGTTTTAACTATGGATATAATTGAACAGTGGCAGCGTCATTCATATGTTGAGTTTGCAAAGTGGGAGCGGGATTGCATGTTTGGCATGGATCGCGCGCTTAGACATGCTTACTCGGATGTGGTAAAATTCCATTCAAGGCGCACTAAAATAAAGGTAGATGGCAAGAATGGCTGATGTTGCAACTCTAGTGTTTGACATTGATTCTAGTGGTGCACTTGGTGCGGCTAAGTCTCTTAATGAATTGAATAGGTCTGCAAGTAAGGCATCTCTTGCGGCGGCAGAGTTGTTTAAATCATACCGTGGAGCTGATGGTAGATTTCAATCAAGCACTACTGCTATCATTGAAAACGCCAAGGAAATTGAAAAGCTAGCTGGTAAGTACAACATAGCTCTAGCCGCTCAATTGGAGTATTCCAGAGCGCAAGAGGAAGTAGCTAGGGCTATTCAGCTTGGGGTTATCGCTGAGGGTGAGCGAGAAAACGCCCTAGAGCGAGTTCGGTTAAAGCTGGCCGCTGCTACGGGTGCGCAACAAAAGTTTGGGCAAGCGTCGCAAATCGCAGGCCATCACGCTGCTAACCTTGGATACCAGATTAACGATATTGGCATGATGATGTCACTTGGGCAAAATCCGTTTACTTTAATGATGCAGCAAGGCCCTCAGGTTGCACAGATTTTCAGCGATATGGCGCGACAAGGGGGTAAGATCGGGCCGACTTTGGCAAAAGCCTTCACAAGCATGATTAACCCTACAACATTACTGACTCTTGCCGTTATCGGCGGAACTGCAGCTTTGGTGCAGTGGGCTACTAGTGCGGATGGCAGTAAGTCTAAGGCTGTTGAACTAACCGATGCCCTTGGACGGCTTTCCGAAATTCAATCTGGATTGAAAGAATCAAGCGACATTCTTTCAATGAACCTGATTCAATTATATGATAAATATGGTTTATATGCTGTTTCGGTTCGTAATGCTTCTGTCGCGCTTGTTGAATTGCAAGCTGCAGAGGCTCGGGCGGCACTGTCTGATACGCTATTGGCAAGTGCTAGTGCTATGGATAGGTTTGCTGATGCTACAGGGCGTGGCGTTGTTGTTATTGCGCAGGAATTAGGTACGACTGTAGGAAAAACAGTTGAATTGCAGGCCGCATTTAGGGTTCTGCGGGATGCGATCACATTTGAGGATAAAGTTTCCGCCCTACAAGGCGTCAGCACCGCACTGAAATCCGCTGGGGTTTC
>JALRHB010000021.1 GCA_023253245.1 Polynucleobacter sp.
CAGGCACAGGAAAAAATACCAGTCCTAAGCACACAAGAGCTATCAAAAGTTTGTAAGTTGCCTGCTAGCCCAGAATCTCGCAGCTTCTGCATTGGCTATACCACCGCTATCTACGACACCTACTTGGCCACTCGTCATCCAAAACGTGCCAAACCATACATATGCGTGAAGCAACCAGCCCCAGCTCGCGATGAGGTTATTGGTGAGTTTGTAAAATTTGCTGACGCCAATCAACAGACCGCAGACAAACCAGCGGCTGGTGTTTTCCTTGGATTTTTGGCTGCACGTTTTCCTTGCGCCAAAAAATAATTCAGAACATTTAGGAACTTCAAGCTTTATAAAGGATCAATTCATATGAAAAAAGTTATCGCAATTACTGCAGCATCTTTAGCAATTGTTGGCTGCTCTAATATGAGCAATACTGAACAGCGCACTCTTTCAGGCGCCTCTATTGGTGCTGCTGCTGGCGCTGTTGGTGCTGCTATTTTCCATGGCAATCCAATTTGGGGTGCAGTTGGCGGTGCAGCTGTTGGCGCAGCCTCTGGATATGTATATGATGCGTACAAAAAAGAGCAGGCCTCTGAGTACAACTCTGGGTATAACGCTGGCAAAAATAATCAGCCAGCCAAAGCGCCAAACTAATCTACATTTTTCTTAAGCGCCAATATAGTAGATTAAAGGCGCTCAATAAAAAAACCCGGCTTGTTATTCGCAAGTCGGGTTTTTGTTTCTTACGTCAGTTGCAGGACTAACTTAAAAGCAATTGATTTATCCGTTTGACATAGGCAGCAGGGTCATTTAACTGACCACCTTCTGCCAAGAGTGCTTGATCAAAAAGCACCTCAGTCCACTCATCAAACTGTTTATCATCTGACTTGAGCTTGAGTAGTAGTGGGTGCTCTGGATTAATTTCCAAAATCGGTTTCATATCAGGCGCTTGTTGACCTGCGGCTTTAAGCATGCGCAATAAATTTCCCGAAAGCTCGTTCTCATCCGAAATTAAGCAAGCAGGAGAGTCTGTTAGGCGGAAGGTAACGCGTACATCCTTAGCTTTGTCCTTAAGCACTTCTTTCATGCGATCGAGCAAATCTTTAAAGCCTTTTTCAGTCGCTTCATGCTCTTTCTTTTCCTTTTCGTCTGTCAAGTTACCCAAATCAAGACCGCCTTTGGCGACTGATGTCATTTGCTTACCGTCAAAATCTGTAAAGAAAGAAAGCATCCATTCATCTACGCGGTCCGAAAGAAGTAAAACCTCAACACCCTTCTTACGGAAGATTTCCAAATGGGGACTATTCTTTGCAGCATTAAATGAATCGCCAGTCACATAATAAATTTTGTCCTGACCTTCTTTCATTCTAGAGATGTAGTCAGCTAAAGAAACCGTCTGCTCAGCAGAGTCAGAGTGCGTACTTGCAAAACGCAATAGCTTCAAAATGCGTTCTTGATTTGCGTGATCTTCGCCCACACCCTCTTTCAGAACCTGACCAAACTGAGCCCAGAATGCACGGTACTTTTCTTTCTTTGCTTCATCATCGCTATTGGCTAATTCCTCTAACATGCTTAGTACACGTTTGGTGGAACTTTCCCGGATGACCTTAACATCACGCGACTCTTGCAAAATCTCACGAGACACATTCAAGGGCAAATCGGTTGAATCAATAACGCCAGTCACAAAACGAAGATACATAGGCATTAGTTGCTCTGCATCATCCATAATGAAGACGCGCTTGACATACAACTTGATGCCTCCGCGCTTATTGCGATCCCATAAATCAAATGGTGCACGCGCAGGGATAAATAACAGCTGTGTAAATTCGCTGCGGCCCTCGACTCGATTTAATGAATAACAGAGTGGATTTTCATAATCATGAGATAAATGCTTATAAAACTCGTTGTATTGTTCCTCGGTAATCTCTGATTTAGAACGCGCCCACAATGCACTTGACTGATTAATACTCTCTAACTCATCCTTGATAACAGATTCTTTTTTGTCAGCATCCCACTCCTCTTTGTTCATCTGAATAGGAAGGGAGATGTGATCGGAATATTTGCGAATAATAGATTTGAGCTTGTGAGATGAAAGGAAGTCATCCTCACCTTCCCGCAAATGCATGGTGATGGAGGTACCCCGCTGTGGTCGATCAATATTCTCTACAGTGAATTCACCAGAACCATCGGACTCCCAACGAACGCCATCTTTAGCAGGCAAACCTGCGCGGCGAGTTTCAACAGTGATGCGATCGGCAACAATAAATGCCGAATAAAAACCAACTCCGAATTGACCAATCAAAGCGGCATCTTTTTGCTGGTCACCTGACAGTTTCGAGAAAAACTCCTTAGTTCCAGAGCGCGCAATGGTTCCCAAATTGGCAATTACCTCGTCGCGACTCATGCCAATTCCATTATCAGAAATGGTGACCGTTCTAGCGGCCTTATCAAAACTGACTTTAATCTTTAAATCCGGATCATCGCCATACCAATCAGGGTGCTCTATGCCTTCAAAACGCAACTTATCCGATGCATCAGACGCGTTTGAAATTAACTCACGAAGAAAAATTTCCTTGTTTGAATACAAGGAATGAATCATCAACTGCAGTAATTGCTTTACTTCGGCCTGAAAGCCTAAAGTCTCTTTGCTAGCAACAGTCATGTAGCTATCTCCTTAATGAATGCCAATCAACTAGATTGACCCTAGATGGGGTCAAAATCTAGTATTTCAAGGCTCAAAATTGAAGAAGGCTAGGTGGAATGGGGTTTTGAGTGCTTTTCTGCCACGGTAAGCCCTGCCTTTTTCCAAGCACTAAAACCACCTTCCAAATGGCAAACATTGGGAACACCCATCTTCTGCAGGGTTTCTGTTGCCAAAGAAGATCTCCATGCTGATGCACAGTACAAGACCAAGCGCTTACCTTCCCCAAAGATGGGCTTGAAATAAGGGCTTTTGGGGTCAACCCAAAACTCCAACATGCCTCTTGGGGCATGAAAGGCCCCAGGAATCATGCCTTCCCGCTCTAACTCTCGCACATCTCTAATATCGACAAAAACAGTATTTTCATCATCAAGCAAGGTTTTAGCCTGGTCTAAAGCTACCGTCTCGATCTGGGCCATTGCATTAGCGATAAGGTCTTCGTAACCCAGAATTAAACCCATATTTGCCCCCTAAAAATCAGTATTGCTATATAGTAAAAATCAGATTACCCAATAACTACAGTCTGATAATATCTTCCCATGAACTTTACGCCTACAGAACTCGGTGCCAGTATTATTTTCGCAATTGCAGTACTGCACACCTTCACTACTTCCTATTTTGAAACCCTAGCTAAAAAATCTCGCCTCCATGCAGGCTTATGGCATTTGCTCGGTGAAGTCGAGATTGTTTTTGGTTTTTGGGCGGCCATCCTCCTTATTTATATTGGACTGACCACTGGCTTAGATAGCGCTAGAGAATACGCGAGCAAGCGCAATTTCACTGAACCCCTGTTTGTTTTTGCCATCATGGTAGCAGCAGCTAGCAAACCGGTTCTTAGTTTTGCTACTCATCTTCTATATAGCTTAGGTAGGTTTTTACATAGCGCTTTACGTACACGTGAAGCACCAATGCTGTATTTCCTCACCTTATTTCTTACACCATTACTCGGCTCATTTATTACCGAACCAGCAGCAATGACGCTGGCAGCGTTCCTGTTGCGTGATTTAGTTTACAAAAATAAGTGCTCGACCCCGATGTTATACGGCACTCTTGGGGCATTATTTGTAAACGTCTCGATTGGGGGAACGCTGACCAATTTTGCAGCGCCACCAGTGTTGATGGTTGCTTCTACTTGGGGCTGGTCAACTGCGTTTATGTTTACGCATTTTGGTTACGAGGCCACAATTGCAATCTTTATCAACGCACTGACAGTAACCCTGCTTTTCCGCAATCAACTTGTTGAGCCAGAAGAAAAGAAGGTTCCTGAAAAGATTCCATTTACGGTAACCTCAGTTCATTTACTATTTTTGGCGGGCATTGTTTACTTTGCCCATGACCCCGTTATTTTCATGTGGCTATTACTATTCTTTATTGGCTACACCACTGCTTATCCAAAACATCAAAGCCCATTAATTTTGCGCGAAGCCTTGTTGGTTGGATTCTTCCTTGGTGGGCTGGTCGTATTGGGCGCCTTACAAGGCTGGTGGTTGCAACCACTTTTGGAAAAAATGAGCCCAACAGCAGTCTTCTATGGAGCAACAGCGCTTACTGCTATTACAGATAACGCAGCACTAACCTACCTAGGCTCCCTAGTGACTGGCACCTCTGATGAATTCAAGTTGGCATTAGTCGGCGGTGCAGTAGCTGGTGGCGGTTTAACCGTTATCGCCAATGCACCCAATCCAGCAGGTTTGGCCATCTTACGTAGCCACTTCCCCAATGGTGCGGTGTCAGCCTTATATCTATTCCTAGGTGCATTACCTCCAACAATTGTTGCTATCTTGGCTCTGCGCTTGCTGTAATTTGTTTTTTGTAAAATTTGAGCTTGGCCCCCAGTTATAAACCTGAGAACGGCATATGAAAAAGCTCTACATCAAAACCTTCGGCTGTCAAATGAACGAGTATGACTCGGGCAAGATGGCCGACCTTCTACATGCCAATGAAGGCATGACCATTACCACCACACCAGAAGATGCTGACGTGGTTCTCTTGAACACATGTTCCATCCGAGAAAAGGCTGAAGATAAAGTCTTCTCCGATCTAGGTCGCTTACGTGAACTCAAAAAAAGTAAACCTGATTTATTAATTGGCGTTGGCGGCTGCGTTGCGAGTCAAGAAGGTCAACAAATCATCAGCAGAGCTCCATATGTCGATCTTGTCTTTGGTCCTCAAACACTACATCGTCTGAGTGACTTGATTACACAACGTCGTCTTACTGGCAAATCGCAAGTTGACATCTCCTTTCCAGAAATTGAGAAATTTGACCATCTGCCATCATCACGTCAAACCCGTGGATCAGCTTATGTGTCAATCATGGAAGGCTGTTCAAAATATTGCAGCTATTGCGTGGTTCCCTATACCCGAGGTGAAGAGGTATCACGCCCTTTTGACGATGTTCTCACTGAAGTTGCTGGACTTGCCGCCAATGGCGTAAAAGAAATTGTTTTGCTTGGACAAAATGTCAATGCATACCTTGGCAAGATGGGCAATACTGAGGAAGTTGCTGATTTTGCTTTGCTCATCGAATATATTGCTGAAATTCCTGGTGTGGAACGAATTCGTTTTACCACCAGCCACCCCAAGGAATTTACCCAGCGCTTAATCGATGTGTATGCCAAAGTTCCTAAATTAGTTAGCCATTTACATCTTCCGGTACAGCATGCATCCGACTCAGTGCTATCAGCCATGAAGCGTGGATATACAGCGTTGGAATATAAAAGCATTATTCGCAAGATGCGTGCTGTGCGCTCTGATCTCACCCTTTCTAGCGACTTCATCGTAGGATTTCCCGGGGAAACTGAAAAAGACTTTGCCAAACTTCTCAAAATGGTTGAAGAGCTGAACTTTGATAACAGCTTTTGCTTTATTTTCAGCCCACGCCCCGGCACGCCTGCCGCCAATCTTCAGGATGACACTCCTTACGAGGTCAAATTACAACGTTTACAAACTTTGCTAGCTTTAATTGAATCTCAAGGAGATGCCATTAGCCAAAAAATGTTGGGCAACACCGAACAAGTGCTGGTTGAAGGTTTGGCAAAAGACGGGGTGAACTTACAAGGCCGTTCAGCAAATAATCGCGTTATCCATTTTGCAAAACCAGATCGTTCTGAGGATGCCTTGATTGGCGAAATGGTTGATATTCGGATTACTGAAGTCTTGAACTACACCCTAAGAGGTGAAATGATTCACGCCCATGCCTAAACTCACTATTGACATTCAATTTGCAAGCCCCGCCCTTGAAAAGGCAGCAGCAACAATAGCTACAGTAGCATTGCTTAAAAAATGGGTGAAAAGTGCTATTGACTGTGGTGGACTAATTACCTTGCGCTTTGTGAATCTCAATGAAGGCAAACAACTCAATAGCCACTTTCGAAATAAAGATAAAGCAACAAATGTGCTAACTTTTCCATATGAACAAACCAAAAATAATGTAGTGGCAGACATTATTTTTTGTCTTCCCATCATTAAAAAAGAAGCTAAAGAGCAAAATAAAGACCTTAAAGCGCATCTAGCTCATCTCATCATTCATGGTTGTTTGCATGCTCAGGGACTAGATCACGAGCATGAAAAAGAAGCCAAAAAAATGGAAGCTCGTGAAGTGGCGCTTCTCAAATCTCTAGGATTTTCAGACCCTTACGCTAGTATCTGAAGCACTATTACATTGAGTTTCACGGAATTGACCTATTTCTACGATATTCTTACTACATGCCTGACCCCAATAAATCTCTTTTAGAACGCCTGGCGGATTTTTTAACGCCACAACCCACTAGCCCCACAGAACGCCGTCAAGAGTTAATTGAAACTCTGCGAGAAGCCCAAACAGATGGCTTAATTGATGAAGATGCCTTATCTATGATTGAGGGTGTATTTCAAGTTGGGCAACTATGCGCTCGTGATATTTTGGTCCCTAGGGCACAAATTGATGGGATCGACATCAATTTACCCCTTAGTGAAATCATTCAAAATGTTATTGAAGCTGCCCACTCTCGCTTTCCCGTATTTGAAGGCAATCGAGATAATGTGATTGGCACACTCTTGGCCAAAGACTTATTGCGCCATTCTAGCGAGAAGGATTTTCAAGTGCGAGACTGGCTTCGACCAGCCGTCTTTATTCCTGAATCCAAAAGATTAAGTGTTTTGTTGCGAGACTTTAAAGACAATCGCAATCATTTAGCGATGGTTGTAGATGAGTACAGCAGCATTGCTGGAATTATTACGATTGAAGACGTTCTCGAGCAGATTGTGGGCGATATTGAAGATGAGCATGATGTGGATGATGAGGCTGATAACATCATCTCCCTAGATAACGGTGATATTCGCGTCAAGGGCATTACAGAACTTGAGCAGTTAAATGAAATGCTAGGTACCCAATTTGATCTTGAAGGTATTGATACAGTAGCAGGCCTGGTTATTCAACACTTGGGTCGAGTGCCTAAAATTGGTGAACGCATTGAGATTGACGGGATTGAATTTGAGATTCAACGCGCCGACCCAAGACAAATTCATATTTTGCTTGCACGCCAACTTCCCAAGCAATCAGACTAAATACTCCCTTGATTGACCAGCAGATACAAAAATTCTCAAGAGGCCTTAGCCTACTGACTCTTTTTGCACTAGGGGCACTGTTAGCGCTTGCAGCAGAGCTTTCACACGGCGGCTGGATTCAATTACCACTCTTGGCCCTTCTATGGTGGCTAATTAGCAAACATCAACATTGCTATTTAAAAAACCAGTTTCTACTGGGTCTTTCTTTTGGGTTAGGGTATTTTGTTGTCGGTCTTTGGTGGATTTACATTAGCCTTCACGATGTTGGTGGCATGAATGCAATACTTTCCGCTGCCGCAGTGCTAGCACTCTCATGCTATATGGCGTGCTACTTCTCACTAGCCACACTTTCCCTTAGATGGTTTAAGGGGTCAAAAATCACCGGACTTCTTCTAGCGGCTACTTGGGTACTACTGGAATTTTTACGCGGAATAATCCTTACCGGTTTTCCCTGGATGGGTTTTGCAGAAACACAGGTCAATGGCCCTTTCGCTCCCATAGCACCAATCTTTGGTGGCTTGGCATGCACATTTTTAGTGGTGTGGATTTCTTGGGAAATGTTTCAGGTTAAAGGCAACAAAGTATTTAGTAGCATCTGTATTGTCTTGGCAATTGGACTTTCCCAAATTGCCAATCTATTCACTTTTACACACCCAATCAGTGAGCCACTTAACGTAAGATTAATTCAAGGTAATTTCGAGCAAACCCTGAAATTCAATCCACAAGCAATTGGCGAGCAATTTGCTTTTTATACCAAGGCTATCACCAAACAATCTGCTGATCTCATCATCACACCTGAAACTGCTTACCCCTGGCCAGAAAGCAATCTACCCCAAGGTCTTTTGCAATCGATCCAACAGTTTTCTACCACTACATCTAGCACAGTCCTCTTAGGTCTAATTGGCGAAGTAGCTCAAACTACTGGGGCGCAATACTCCAATCGTGCACTAGGCTTCTCACCAAACCTTCCAAAATATCAATATGACAAATCCCATCTAGTCCCCTTTGGTGAATTCATCCCACCAGGGTTTCGTTGGTTTGTTGATGCCTTTCACGTACCACTGAGTGACTTTGCTCGTGGCAAATTAAATCAGGCCCCCTTAAGCATTGCCCGGCCGCAGCAAGAGATTGTGAATGCCGCGATTACCATTTGTTATGAAGATGTATTCGGGGGAGAGCTAGCCTCAAGACTGCGCAATAGCAGTCAACCAGTCAATTTACTCATCAATATGACCAACCTTGCTTGGTTTGGCAAATCACAAGCTCCGCAGCAGCAATTAAGACTGTCTCAATTACGGTCCTTGGAAACTGGCCTCCCAGCACTCAGGGCTACTAACACTGGAATTACCGCTGCACTTGGATCACATGGGGAAATTTTGGCTCAGCTACCGCAATTTACCCAAGATACTTTGAATGTCAAAATTCAGGCTTATTCCGGTCTAACCCCCTATGTTATTTGGGGAAATCTGCCCATTCTGATACTTTCTGGGGCCCTCTTGATCTTTGGCTTTGCGCGTCGAAAACGAATTTAATTGCTATTTGATAGTTTGCGTGCTTAGCCATGTAAAATCAAAGGCTTAGCTAGGTTAATCATGCTTACTTTTCAGCAAATCATTCTCAAACTCCAAGATTACTGGGACCAACAAGGTTGCGCCCTACTTCAACCTATTGACCTTGAGGTTGGCGCAGGTACATCTCATACAGCCACCTTTCTGAGAGCCATTGGCCCAGAGCCTTGGAAAGCCGCTTATGTTCAACCTTCACGGCGACCTAAAGATGGTCGATACGGAGAAAATCCTAATCGCCTTCAGCATTACTACCAATACCAGGTAGTCCTTAAGCCAGCCCCAGAAAACATTCTCGAGCTGTATTTGGGATCTCTTGCAGCTGTAGGTCTAGATCTCAAACAAAATGATGTGCGTTTTGTAGAGGATGATTGGGAAAACCCCACCCTCGGCGCATGGGGCCTGGGCTGGGAAGTTTGGCTCAATGGCATGGAAGTGACGCAATTTACATACTTCCAGCAAGTTGGTGGCCTCGATTGCAAACCAGTTTTGGGTGAGATCACCTATGGAATCGAGCGCCTAGCCATGTACATTCAGAACTGCTCGAATGTTTACGATCTCGTTTGGGCTGATGGAATTTCTTACGGTGATGTATATCACCAAAATGAAGTAGAACAATCAAGCTACAACTTTGAGCACTCCAATACAGATCTACTTTTTGCTAACTTCACTAACTATGAGAGTGAAGCAAAACGTTTGATGGAAGTGCCTTTGGCATTACCTGCTTACGAGATGGTCCTTAAGGCTGCTCACACCTTCAATTTACTGGATGCTCGTGGCGCCATTTCGGTGACTGAGCGTGCAGCATATATTGGCCGCATTCGCAATCTTTCTCGTGCAGTTGCACAGGCTTACTTTGAGTCTCGTGAAAAGCTTGGATTCCCTATGTGCCATCGTCAGGCGAAAGTTTAGGAAACACAAACCATCATGAGCACATCTCATTACCCCTCAACATTGGCCAATTTGCTGATTGAAGTATTTACTGAAGAGCTTCCCCCTAAATCGCTGCGTCGCTTAGGTGACGCCTTTAGAGATGGCATCTTTGCAAGCCTTAAGGCGAATGGCCTCACAAATGAAAACTCTGAAGCGACCGGCTATGCCACGCCTCGTCGTTTGGCCGTAGAAATTAGCAATGTTCTAAGCCAGGCACCCGACCATCCGGTGCGAGAAAAGCTATTACCGACCAGCATTGCCTTTGATGCGCAAGGAAAACCAACACCTCCTCTGCTAAAAAAATTAGGGTCCTTGGGCTATTCTGATGTTGATATTGCTACCTTAGAAAAGTCTGGTGAGGGCAAAAACGAAGCACTTTATCTAAATGTCATTGCTAAAGGCGCTTCCCTTGAGCAGAGTGCACAACAAGCTCTTGTTAGCACGATAAGTAAATTACCTATCGCCAAGATGATGCATTACCAAGTAATGCAAAAAAATGGTGCGCTGGCTGACGTTGAATTTGCACGGCCTGCTCATCGCATCACCGCATTGCATGGCAAGAGCATTCTTAATATCAGTGCGCTTGGTATTGAAGCCAGCAATCAAACCGAAGGTCATCGGTTTTTAGCCCCTGGAGCTATTCAGATTAGCTCTGCCGATCAGTATGAAGCTGAACTTTCTAATAAAGCCAAGGTTTTACCAAGCTTTTCTAAGCGTCGCAAATTTATTGAAGCAGCCCTTCTGAAGGCCGCAGGCAACGACTTGGTATTAATGCCAGATAGCCTATTAGATGAAGTGACTGCGCTAGTGGAGTGGCCAGCAGTTTATGAATGTCACTTTGATCAAGAGTTTTTAGAGGTTCCTCAAGAATGCTTGATCCTAACAATGCAAACGAATCAGAAATATTTTGCACTCACAGATCAGCAGGGCAAATTACGTAATCGGTTTTTAATCGTCTCAAATATTGAGACCGATAAACCAGGTGCCATTATTTCTGGAAATGAGCGTGTAGTAAGACCCCGCTTATCAGATGCCCGTTTTTTCTTTGTGCAAGATCAAAAACGTCCTTTAGCCTCACGTGTAGAAGATCTAGGTAAAGTGGTTTATCACAACCAACTAGGCAATCAACTCGATCGTATGAAACGCGTTCAGGCTATAGCTGTTGGTATTGCTAAGGCATTATCTGCCGATGCGGCTCTTGCGAGTCGCGCAGCAGAGATCGCTAAAACCGATTTATTGACAGATATGGTTGGTGAATTTCCAGAACTTCAAGGCATCATGGGGCGTTACTATGCCACCCATGATGGCGAGAATGCTGAGGTAGCCGCCGCTTGCAGTGAGCATTACATGCCCCGCTTTGCTGGTGATGCATTGCCACAAACGCAAATAGGCACTGTGCTTGCCATTGCAGACAAGCTTGAGACACTAGTTGGCATTTGGGGGGTAGGTCTTGCGCCAACAGGTGATAAAGACCCCTATGCCTTACGTCGCCATGCTTTGGGTATTTGCCGCCTTCTTCTCGAAAAGAATCTTTCATTAAGCCTGCCGGATTTAATCGAATTAGCACGCAAACAGTTCCTACAAAAAGAGGTTCAAGAAAAGGCAAAGTTAGAAGATATCTATGCTTTCATCATGGATCGTTTGCGCGCTTACTTACGCGACCAATCTGTTGCTGGTAAGTCATTCACCACCGAAGAAATTGATGCTGTTTTAAGCCAACAGCCTGCGCAAATCAATGACTTGATTACACGCTTAACTGCTTTACGAGAATTCAACGCACTAACAGAGGCACCACAATTAGCAGCAGCAAACAAACGCATTAGCAATATCCTGAAAAAAACTACAACTGCTATTCCCGCTTCATGCTCCAGTCAATTGCTGCAACTTCCAGCCGAGATTGCTCTATATCAAGCATTAGAAGCAGTTTCACCGGCTTTGACTGCCGCTTATGAAAATCGTCAATTTGTAGAGCTCCTCAAGGCACTAGTAGCCTTAAGTGCGCCAATCGATCAATTCTTCGCTGATGTTATGGTGATGGATCCCAACCCTCAGTTGCGTGATAACCGCTTAGCTCTCTTGCAACAATTGCACCAAAAAATGAATCTCATTGCCGATCTTGGCAAACTAGCATGAGCATTGGCTCAACTAAGCTAATCATTCTTGATCGCGATGGTGTGATCAATGAAGATCGTGATGATTACGTTAAGTCGAGTGATGAGTGGATTCCGCTGCCTGGAAGTCTAGAAGCCATCGCACTATTAAATCAAGCGGGTTATCAAATTGCGATTGCCACCAATCAATCTGGTCTAGCTCGCGGATTATTCAATATTAATGATCTGCATGCCATGCATAACAAGATGGATAGATTACTCAAACCTTTAGGTGGTCATATCGATAGCATTTTCTTTTGCCCCCACGTCGATGCAAATGCATGCGATTGCCGCAAACCATTGCCGGGGATGATGAAAGAAATTGCCTTGCGCTACAAAAAAACAGATAGCACTCTTCCCCTAACTGGTACTCCGATCGTAGGTGACTCATTAAGAGACCTTGAGGCGGGAATTGCGTTGGGTGCTAGTCCACATTTAGTACTGACTGGCAAAGGTCGAAAAACTGTTGCTAAAGGAAATCTTCCTGAGGGCACGCAAATTCATGCGGATCTGATGGCTTTTGCGAATGCGCTCTTGCAAGATAGAATTTAAAGCAATATGACCTTCATACGATCTTTACTTTTTGCACTGTTTTTACTGATCTTTACGCCTATTTGGTCTGTTCTGTGTATCTTGTGCTTTCCATTTCTGAATCCAGAAAACCGCTACCGCATGATTGGTCTTTGGAACAAGATTGTTATCTGGATCCTACAACCCCTATGTGGCATTCATTACGAGATCAGGGGGATGGAAAATATGACGGCTGTGCTAGACCAACCAGTAGTGGTTCTGAGCAAACATCAATCTGCCTATGAAACAATTGCTTATATTGCGCTGCTACCAAAGCAGCTGTGCTTTGTCTTTAAACGCGAACTCTTATGGATTCCTTTTTTTGGCTGGGCGCTTGCTCTACTCAAAATGATTCACATTAATCGCAATAAAAAAGAAACAGCAGCACTCTCAGTGGTTGGACAAGGTCGTAAGAGACTAGCGGAAGGCAAATGGATTCTGCTCTTTCCAGAAGGGACTAGAACGCCAACTGGATCACATAAACCTTATAGCAAGGGTGGCGCTAGATTAGCCAGTGCGACTGAAGCATTGGTCATTCCAATAGCCCACAATGCGGGTCGGTGTTGGCCAAAAAATAGCTTCACCAAAACACCGGGAACAGTGATTTTCTCAATCGGTCCAGCAATTTCGTCTACAGGAAAAACTAGTGGGCAACTGCATCAAGAAGTTGAAAAGTGGATCGAAACAGAAATGCGAGTGATTGATCCTACAGCCTATCAATCTGAAAAAAGCTAGCTATTTTCAATGGGCCAATACTCTTGCCCACTCAATATAGCGATTTACCGAAATATCTTGTGCGCGAGCTTTGAGTTCAGATTCAGACAAACTTAATCTTTGAACATAGTCTGCAAGATTGGTACGCAGCATTTTTCTACGCTGAGAAAAGGCTGCCGCAACCACCCTCTCTAAAGCATGCCATTGGGCAGGGTTTAAGTTGAAGTCTTTGCGCGGAATCATTCTGACTACCGCTGAATTTACCTTTGGTTGCGGATCAAATGCCTCGGGAGGCACTTCTAAAATGCGCTCCATATCGTAGCGAGCCTGCAGCATAACTGAGAGTCTGCTGAACTCTGAATCCCCCGCTTCAGACACCATCCGCTCTACCACTTCAGCCTGCAACATAAAGATTTGCTCATCAATCAAATCTGCAGCACTGACTAAATGGAATAGCAGGGGCGAAGAAATGTTGTAAGGCAGGTTGCCTACAACTTTACATACACGATTAGAGGACGAGTGTGATTCTGCCCATTCTAAAAAGTTGAATTTGAGAGCATCACCCTCAATAACATTTAGCCCAGGTAAATTTTCAGCCCTCCAATAGGCAACTAAATCACGATCAATCTCCAAAAGATCAAGCTGTTCAAGACTTCCTAATAAAGGTCTTGTCAACGCCCCAAGACCTGGCCCAATTTCTATGACACACATCTCAGGATTTGGATTAATAGCAGCAATAATCGAATAAATAACGCCTGAATCTTGCAAGAAATTTTGGCCAAATCGCTTACGGGCTCGGTGCATCATTTATCAATATTCCTAGATATGACAGCTAGCTGGTAAGCTAAATCTAGAGCCTCAAACATACTGCCATAATCGGCAATGCCTTTGCCAGCAATCTCTAATGCAGTTCCATGATCAACTGAAGTGCGAATAATAGGCAGACCCAAGGTCACGTTAACTCCACCACCAAAACTAACAAACTTAAACGGCGCCAAACCCTGATCGTGATACATCGCAATAAAAGCATCCACTTTATCTAAAGCGCTGGTATCAAATATCGTATCGCCAGGAAATGGACCTGACACATCAATTCCTAAGGCCTTAGCAT
>JALRHB010000220.1 GCA_023253245.1 Polynucleobacter sp.
ATTCAGAGAACTCTTTTAAGAGAGCTCAATAATAGGTGAGTGCACTAGCCTTGCCTTTAAAGATGCGATAAGAAAATAGTGTGTAGCCCAAGATGGTTGGCAACACCACGATTGCGCCCCAAAAAATTACCCATAAAGATTCTGTGGCAGCGGCAGCTTGCCATAAGGTCATCTCACCAATAATGACATACGGAAAAATACTGTAAGCAATCCCGAAGAATGAGAGCCAAAAGATGGCAACTACACTAGCAAAAGGTAGCCATTCTCGAGTACTCGACTTCTTTTCCACCGCATTAATAGAGCGATGGGTTAGCAAAAATAAAACGGCAGTTGCAATAGGTACTGGCGATAACCAAACAATCTGAGGCCAAGCAAACCATTTATGCATAATTTCTGGGCTAAAGTACGGCGTAGCCAAAGAGACTAATGCAACCCCAAATGCCGTTAACCAAAGACTTGTTCTAGCCCAAGTAAAAGCGCACTTTTGCAGATTACCTTCTGTTTTTATAATCAGCCAGGTTGATCCAAGCAAGATATAACCCGCTGGCAAGCAAATAGCCACCAAGATAGAAAATAACCAGCCTAAGAGCCCCGACTCAAAACCCACAATCAAACGTCCGATCATGATGCCTTGAGAAATCGCTGCCAATAGGCTACCAAGGTAAAACAAAAAGTTCCACAAAGGCTTTTGCTCAATATTAACCTTGACCCTAAAGTCAAAAGATACACCTCTCAAAATGAGGCCCAGCAGCATTAATGCGACAGGCAAATACAGCTCCGTCAAAATCAAGCCATGCGCTAATGGAAAGGCGACTAATAGCAAGCCAACTCCCAATACAATCCACGTCTCATTAGCATCCCAAAAAGGGCCAATAGATGCAATCATCAGATCTTTATCTTGATCTGAAGCTCGATTTAATAACATGCCAATACCTAGGTCATAGCCATCAAGCACTACATAGGACAACATCGCAATACCCATGGCCACAAAGAAAAACAATGGCAACCATACCTCTGCTTGCGTGAAATCCATGGAGTTCATCTTTAAGCCCCCAGTGGATTTTTAACGGGCGCAGTTTTTACTAAGCGGGCATCAACAACATCCTTCTCATCCGCATGACGCGCCAAATAGAATACAGCCCAGATATATGCAGCTAGCAATCCAATATATACGGAGATATAGGCGAGCAAAGTAGATAGAACCATGTTCGATGGCAAAGTAGTGACCGCCTGAGCTGTGGTGAGTACGCTAGTCACTAGATATGGCTGGCGACCAATTTCTGTAACATACCAGCCTGCCAGAACAGCTATCCAGCCAGAAAAAGTCATCAAAACCAAGACTTTAGCCGTCCACTGAGGCAAAGCGCGATTACCTCGCAGCTGCCAACGCGCCCACCAAGAAACTAAGAGCATAAGCACGCCAACACCAACCATGATTCGAAAGGCAAAAAATACCGGGGCTACTGGAGGAATCTTGTCACCAAAAGCATCTAAACCTTTGATCTCGCCATT
>JALRHB010000221.1 GCA_023253245.1 Polynucleobacter sp.
CAAGCAGCGCTCTCTAGTGCAGCTTGAGCGGCCTTAACTGCTAGATCACTAGTAAGTTGATTGTCAGCCGCGAAGTGACGAGCAGAAATACCGCTGCGAGTCACAATCCATTCATCACTAGTCTCAAGACCAATCTTTGCTAAACGCTCAACAAGATCTTGATTGGTCAAACGCAACTCAGGAAGATAACTCCCCGTACCCGCCACCCGTGAATAAGTTGTCATTTTTATTCTGTCTCCACCACAAATGCCTGAGCGATGCGCTCTACCATGCGATTTTTTGCAGCTTCATACGCGCGATCTAATGCAAAACCAAATGCAAAACGATCTGCTGAGCCGTGACTTTTAATCACACAACCACGCAAACCTAAAAGTACTGCACCGTTGTAGCGACGATGATCCACTCTTTTACGAACCCGCAACAGGGGGACCATTGCGCAAAATGCCATCAGCTTGGTTAACCAAGAGCGATTGAATTCTTCACGAATTAAACCACTCATCATTTTTGCCAAACCTTCACTAGCTTTTAAAACTACGTTGCCTACAAAACCATCACAAACGACAATGTCTGTAGTGCCCTTAAAAATGTCGTTACCCTCTACGTTGCCATAAAAGTTAAGCTTGCTCTGTCGTAATAGCTCACTGGTTTGCTTAACTACTTCATTGCCCTTAATAACCTCTTCACCGATATTCAACAATCCAATAGAAGGGGACTTTGTTCCATCCACAACCTGCACCATGACGTTAGCCATTTGCGCAAACTGCAGTAAATGAATGGGCTCGCAATCAGCATTCGCACCCAGATCCAACATCGTAGTACCACGCCCTTTTTCATTCGGAATAGCAGTAGCAATCGCAGGACGATCAACGCCTTCGAGCGTTTTCAGTACATAACGTGAGATGGCCATTAATGCGCCAGTGTTACCCGAGGAAATAATCGCATCAGCCTTAGCATCTTTAACCCGCTCGATAGCAACGCGCATAGAAGAGTCTTTTTTGCGACGCAGTGCAACTTCAATGGAGTCATCCATCAACACAACTTCGCTGGCGGGAATAATGTGGATACGCTCAAGTGGCGCTTTCGGAAACTTACCCAAAGCTTGCTTGAGCAATTCCGGATCACCCACTAGGGCAATCTTTACATCGGCATGTTTTTCAAGAAAATCACAGCAGGCTGGAACGGTGACAACTACTCCGTGATCTCCACCCATGGCATCGATTGCAAGAGTGACACTCATAAAATCATGAATTGCTGCAAGTAGTTTTATCCAAGAAAAAAGCGGCTTTTAGTGGAGCCGCTTCGATCTTTTTGGACTAAAGATTAGTCGTTTTTGGTTTTAACAACTTTACGGCCACGATAGTAGCCATTTGGTGAAATGTGGTGACGCAAATGTGCCTCACCAGTTGTGGCTTCAACAGCCGTAGCAGGTGCGGTCAAAAAGTCGTGCGCACGATGCATGCCACGTTTGGAAGGTGATTTTTTATTCT
>JALRHB010000222.1 GCA_023253245.1 Polynucleobacter sp.
ATGCACTTTTGGGCCGTGGTAGCTCGGTTATAAGGGCGCTTATCAAAACCTAAAAAGACGTCCTTGAACTGGTTCATCCCGGCATTTGTAAATAGTAGGGTGGGGTCATCACCCGGTACCACAGGGCTGGAAGCTACGATTTGATGACCTTTTTGAGCAAAATAGTCAAGGAATGCCTGGCGAATTTGAGATACTTTCATGCGAATAATTATCGCATTGGCACAAGTTGGGGGCAAACCCTTAGCAAAACTCCCCTTTCGTGCCTTACAATCGCCTAAATTAATAAATAGATCGGCATTTAAGTCGATATTTCTAGGAGATCAACTTGAAAATTCGTAATCAACGAGATTTTGGTGCAGGCATCATGTACATGGTGATCGGCCTATTCTTTGCCGGTATCGCTACAACCTACTCGATGGGTAACGCTGCAAAAATGGGTCCAGGATATTTCCCCTTCAGTCTTGGCGTTCTGATGTTTTTGTTGGGCTTGTTGGTCCTTGTTAATTCCATCAGAGCGACTGCCAGCATCGACCAAATCCCCAAATTTAACCTCAAAGTAATCGGCATCATTACTGGGTCTATCTGCCTTTTTGGTATTTTGTTACCAACCATGGGGGTTTTGGTTGCAATTTTTGCTTTGGTCTTTTCAGCCTCCACTGCCAGCAAAGAATTTAACTGGAAAGCGGCCATCCTCAATTCCATCGTATTAATGATCTTCACGTATCTGGTGTTTATTGTGGGCCTCAAACTTACTTTCCCAGTTCTACCTTTCTTCTTTGAATAACCACCGGGACTCAGAAAAATGGAATTATTTAACAATCTCGCTCTCGGTTTTGAAACAGCATTTACACTCCAAAACCTCATGTATTGCTTCATGGGCTGCCTACTGGGCACCTTGATTGGAGTACTCCCTGGCTTAGGCCCAGTCGCCACTATTGCGATGCTTTTACCGGCCACCTATGCACTTCCTCCGATTGCCGCTCTTATTATGTTGGCGGGCATTTATTACGGCTCCCAATATGGTGGCTCAACTACAGCCATTTTGCTCAATATTCCCGGAGAGACATCATCGGTGGTAACCGCAATTGATGGCTACCAAATGGCTAAAAATGGCCGTGGGGGAGTGGCACTTTTTACCGCTGGCATGGGTTCATTTTTTGCTGGTTGTGTGGCTACTTTGGTTTTAGCGGGTTTTGCCGCACCACTCTCGGAACTCGCCTTCAAATTTGGCCCTGCTGAGTACTTCTCTCTGATGGTTTTAGGCTTAATTGGTGCGGTAGTTTTGGCATCAGGCTCTCTGATCAAAGCGATTGGCATGATTGTCTTGGGTCTGCTCATGGGCCTGATTGGAACTGACGTGAACTCAGGTGTTGCGCGTTATTCGTTTGATATCCCACAACTGAGCGATGGAATCGGCTTTGTGAGCGTTGCCATGGGCGTCTTTGGTTTCGCTGAAATTATGGGCAATTTGGAGAAAAAAGAT
>JALRHB010000223.1 GCA_023253245.1 Polynucleobacter sp.
GGTTTGTAAAACTCCTTATTGCTAAGGTTGAGCTAAGTATTGAAGCTCAAACTAACCACATTAAAAACTATTTAAAGATAAAAAATGAGCGCTATACAAACTAGTAAGTCCAGCCATCTGATTGGGGAAATGTTGAATAAGGTCCCCGAAGTGACATTTGCTTTTTGGGTAATTAAGATTCTGTCTACTACCGTAGGTGAAACTGTTGCAGACTTTTTAGCGGTGAACGTTGGCTGGGGTCAAGGAATTACCAGGGCAGTTATGGGTGCATTGCTGGCCATCACCTTATTTTGGCAGTTTCATGCTCGGCGTTACACGCCCTGGATTTACTGGCTAACCGTGGTTTTAGTGAGTGTGGTGGGAACACAGATTACCGATTTGCTAACTGATGGCTTGGGTGTAAGCCTGTATACCAGTACCACTGCATTTGCAATATTACTCAGTGCAATTTTTGTAATTTGGTATCGAGTAGAGCATTCACTCTCTATTCATGAAATTTTTACAAGGCGTCGCGAAGGATTTTACTGGGCAGCTATTTTATGCACCTTTGCCTTGGGAACGGCTGCAGGTGATTTAGCTACAGAGGCGCTGGGTTTGGGCTTTACAAACGGTGTGATCGTATTTGGGATCTTGATTTCCTTGGCTTATCTCGCTTTTCGTGCTGGTGCCAACGCAGTGCTCACATTTTGGATTGCTTATATTCTTACTCGCCCATTTGGAGCTGCCTTGGGAGATTTATTGACGCAATCTCCTAGCTATGGTGGATTAGGAATTGGCGCAATGTGGACAAGCGCAATTTTTCTAACAATCATAGTTTTTTTAGCTGGTATTGCACAACTAAATATGAGCAAGTAAAACTCTCGAAGAATTAAAAATTAACTTCTAAATAATTAAGGAAAAATTATGACTTATTCTAATAAATCCATACCACGGTCACTAGGAATTTTATCTATTTGCCTCTTTTCTATTGCGGGATTGTTTATTTTTGTCGGTTGCTCAAAGTCGTCCGAGCAAAGTACTGCGCAAAATACTTCTACATCCATTCAGATTACGGCATCCAAGTTGGGTGACTTATCGCCTTTCATATCTATTACTAATGATGTTCAAGTTTTAGTTGATAAAAATGATTTGCAGGGCGCAAAGAGCCGTATCAAAGATTTGGAAGTTGCATGGGATTCTTCGGAGGCTGGATTAAAACCAAGAGCACCTGATGATTGGCACGTGATCGACAAGGCCATTGATCATGCCTTAAGTGCACTAAGAGCAAATAACCCGGATGTTTCTGAGTGTAAGGCGATGCTTACTGATTTGCTGCAAAAAATGAACTCAATGCAAGGAAAGAAATGAGGCCGGTACTCTTACCCAATGCTGCTGAGTATGCATTAACTAAGGTGCCAGAGGTATCCCTGCTATTTTGGATTATTAAAATTGCTGCTACGACGTTGGGGGAGACGGGAGGGGATGCTCTGTCGATGT
>JALRHB010000224.1 GCA_023253245.1 Polynucleobacter sp.
CACACAATAATTAACACTCCTATTCAAGGCTGTGACTGTTGTACTTACTCATGAGTGCATCGCCATGCTCACGTGCGAAGTTCACATAGATGTTGTCAGTGAAGTCTGAAATCATGGCAGTGATCATGTAGGTCGGTCTATAAGACACGAATGACTTTTGACAGAACTCACATCTGTAGCCCTGTGAGTCCTCTACAACCTTGCGTCGGCAGTTGTCACTCATGCACGCTGCATAGAAGATTCTGTCGTGATTCTTGATTCGGGAAACGTACCCATTCAAAAAATAAAAATGGTATTTGTCCGCATCATTCTCTATCTGCAAGGCATCATTTATCTCTGAGATTAAATTAAGATTGCTTTGTTTCCCCTTATCATTTTGATCCTTGCTAGCCCTTTAAAGCATGGCCTCTTCCTACTTGATCAAATCACAACGAGTCTATTTCTTCGTCAAGTTAACAAAGCTTGAAACATCTGCCAAGCCTTACATCTAAAGCTCAGAATACCACTTCTCTAATTAGTGGCATCGATCGTGATTCAAGTCTGGGTAAAGGCTCGAGGGGTCGTCAGCTGCATTAAGACTTTTGCCACCGAAGTCAGATACTCTAGCATTTTTCACTGAGATCACTTTGTGAAGATCGTCGGTTGTGATGCGCGAATTCATACTTGACCATAGAGTTAAAGAGATCGCGTAGCCTGTATCATCGATGAGCGTCACATACTTGCGCACCTTTGGAACTCCTTGTTTTAAATTGACCACTTCGTTTTCTTAGACCTCTGCGATGACTCCACACACATCGATTGTTTTCATTTAAGAAACGTCCAAAATTCCTTTAATGTCACAAAATTCGAATGCTTGCGCTGCGATTGATCCGTCATCAGGCACTTCTACGATTTGTGCATTCTCCTCAAAGACAACGCAAAAGTCATTTTTTACCGATGTAAACTTTTTGTTGGCCATTTTGACGCAGCCATTAGAAAAGAGGTAGACTTTGTTTTCTACTATTTTTTCGTCAAATTTTTCGGCTGATTTATTGAAGAATGTGGCCTCAATCTGAGTGCCATACATGTCGATTATAGTGATTTTTAGAGGGTCGCAAATCCCTCTGCCAAGACAGAAAGTCCATCTTTAAGTAGCTCATCAGTGATAACAAGCGGTGGTAGGAAACGAATGACATTTCCATAGGTTCCTGCAGTCAGAATGAGTACGCCTTTGCTCTGGCAATACTTAATAACTTTTGTCATCGCTTCTGGATTTGGGTCCTTGGTACCTGGCTTTACCAATTCAATGGCAACCATGGCGCCACGTCCGCGAACATCTCCGATAACCGGGTATTTCACTTTGAGCTCATTGAGCGTGTCAACAAGAATCTTGCCAATATGCGCTGCACGTTCTACCAATTTCTCTTCTTCAATTGTCTTGATAGCTGCGAGCGCTGCTGCGCATGCAATTGGATTTCCGC
>JALRHB010000225.1 GCA_023253245.1 Polynucleobacter sp.
TAGGGCTTGACGAAGATCGGACATGGTAATTCCACGAGCAGCAAGACGAGCGGCATCAGGAACCACTTCATAAGTCAGAATTTCACCACCCAACACATTGACTTCCGCTACTCCAGGAATGGTTCGTAGTTCCGGGCGAATAATCCAATCTAATACAGTCCTCTTTTCTCGCAAACTAAATCCTTCGCCTTCCAACGTGAACATATATATTTCACTTAAAGGCGTGGTGATTGGGGCCAAGCCGCCCGTAGCACCGGGTGGCAAATCTTTAGTAAACGTATTTAAACGCTCTGATATCTGTTGGCGTGCCCAATAGATATCAGTACCCTCATCAAAATCAATTGTGATATCAGCAATTCCATATTTAGAAACTGATCTCACAATTCGCTTCTTTGGAATACTGAGCATCTCAATTTCAATAGGGCGCACCACCCTTTGCTCGACCTCTTCTGGCGTCATTCCAGGAATTTTCAAGATGATCTTTACCTGGGTTGGCGATATGTCTGGGAAAGCGTCAATTGGTAACGTTATCCAAGAATGCAAGCCAAATAAAATCAATCCGGCAGCGATTGCCAGTACCAGCTTGCGAAAATGCAAGCTGAGGTCAATTAATTTATGGAACATTATTCGCCCTTCTGCGCCAGGGCTTTTAGTGAGGCAATTCCTGTAACAGCCACCTTTGCTCCCACTGATAATGGCGCCTGGATTGAGGCCAAATCGTCATCGCTAGAAATCACCGATACTGGTTGAAGGGACACTCCCGTGTCGGTCAACAGAAAAATGGCGCTTTGACCCCCCCAATTAGCGATTGCTCTAGCTGGGACTTGCCACAAGGTTTTATCTTGCGCTTTAGGTTTCATTTTGGTCTGTATGGTTGCTGTAACAACCTCACCCATTTGTAGGGTGCCACGCTCCTCAACTACCGCCCTTACACGAGCAGATTGAGAAGCGGTGACAGCTTGTGATACACCAGTCACTTTTGCTTTTGCACTACGAGATGCAATCACAATTTCATCCCCAGGGACAATTCCCATCGCCTTAAATCCCGAGGTATTCATTTCCAAATTCAAAGTCGAAATATCAGCAATTCTAAAAAGCAGCGTGCCTGTATCCACTCGTTGCCCAATAAGGTTATAGGCCTCAATTACTGTGCCTTGTATAGGAGACTTGAGAGCGCCAGTGGCATATGAATTAAAGGCTTCTTTATTTTTAGAATCATCAAAATTGATCCCCGCCGCCCTTAACTCTGCCTGGCGTGCCATGAGCATTGCATTAGCGTTTTCTGCTTTTGCTTTGGTGATATTCAAACGTGATTGAGGAATGATGCCCTCTTTAAATAGTTCGCTATCTCTAGCCAATGCCTCTTTTGCTAAGCGAGCATCTGAGTTTGCCTCCAAAAGCATCCTTCTTGAATCGCCCATTTGAGGACTAGTAAAGTAAGCCAGT
>JALRHB010000226.1 GCA_023253245.1 Polynucleobacter sp.
TGATGGGCGGTCCAATTGACGCTCGTAAATCGCCAACCGCCGTCAATAGCCTAGCCGATCAAAAATCGTACGAGTGGTTTGAAAGCCATGTGATTTATAAGGTGCCACAAAACTATCCTGGAGCTGGCCGCAAGGTATACCCAGGCTTCTTGCAGCACACTGGCTTTATCGCCATGAACCCACAAAATCATCTGCAATCACATTGGGATTATTTCCAAAACTTAGTGCGTGGTGATGAACAAGATGCTGAAGCACACATCCGCTTTTATGATGAGTACAACGCGGTCCTAGATATGGATGCCAAGTTTTACCTAGATACAATTAAGACTGTCTTTCAGGATTACGCCTTACCAAATGGCACCTGGGAGGTTGCTGGAGAACTTGTAAAGCCGCAAGACATTCAAAAAACTGCACTCTTGACAGTTGAGGGTGAGTTAGACGACATCTCTGGTAGCGGACAAACTCGCTCAGCACATGCACTTTGCTCTGGTATTCCGAAAACCAATAAAGATCATTATGAGGTTGCTGGCGCGGGTCATTATGGAATTTTTTCTGGGCGCCGTTGGCGTGAAAAGGTGTACCCGAAAATCAAATCGTTTATCAGAGAACACCATGCCGCACCAAAGCAAGTAAGGGCAAAACGGCCTACCAAAAGAGCTAGCTAATCTAGCGGCGCGACTTTAGAGTCGCGCTTTTAGTTTGACCTCCATCAAATTGAAATGAATAGTACACCGACGAAAACGCTGGCTGATCGTCTCGAGGACATTCTCCCTCAAACACAATGTACTAAATGTGGCTATCCGGATTGCCGAGCTTATGCACAAGCCCTTGCTACTGGCGAAGCATTACCTAATCGCTGCCCCCCTGGTGGCGTAGAAGGCATTAAAAGGCTAAGTCAGGTACTTGCCCCCATCTATCCACAAGACAGTTTTGAACTACATCCCACCATTGATCCCGAGTGCGGTGTTGAGCGCCCAAGACCAGTTGCATTTATTGACCCCAAAGCGTGTATTGGTTGCACACTGTGCATCCAAGCTTGTCCTGTGGATGCTATTGTTGGCGCATCAAAACAAATGCATGTAGTCCTAAGTGATTGGTGCACAGGTTGTGATTTATGCATCCCCCCTTGCCCAGTTGATTGCATCACCATGATCAATGTCAGCGACGATCAAACTGCTTGGGATGCCTGGTCACAAGAGCAAGCGGATATTGCTCGTACCCGCTATCATGCACGTGAGTCAAGATTGCATCGCGAAAGACGCGACAATGAGGAGCGACTAGCAAAAAAGGCAGCTCTTAAATTAGAAGCCTTGAATACGGAAATCCATGATTCCGAAGAGGCAAAAAATGAACAGGAAAGAAAACGCGCCATCATCGCAGCAGCCATTGCTAGGGCCCAAGCAAAAAAATGATGAATTTGGAAAAGCGTAGAGCATTTTTTG
>JALRHB010000227.1 GCA_023253245.1 Polynucleobacter sp.
GAGGGTTTGAAGGGGTCGGAATTTCCGCAGAAGCCGCAGAACTCTCTAGCACCAGAACAATTGCTCCCTCAGAAATCGTATCGCCTACTTTAACTCTTAATTCCTTCACAACTCCAGAATGCGAGGAAGGGACATCCATGGTTGCTTTATCAGATTCCAAAACAACAATAGACTGCTCTTTTTCAATTTGATCACCCACCTTAACCAAGACCTCTATGACGGGCACATCCTTGTAATCCCCAATGTCGGGAACTTTGATATCAATTAGTTGGCTCATATATAGGGTCTCTTATCAAACCGTCATTGGATTAGGTTTACTTACGTCAATCTCGTACTTCTCAATTGCTTGTGCTAATTTTTGACGATCAAGTTGCCCGGCATCAACTAGAGAGCGCAAAGCTGTTAAGACTACCCAGCGACGATCAACCTCAAAGAAATCACGCAATTTTTCTCGCGTATCTGAACGGCCGTAGCCATCAGTACCGAGAACTTCATAGCGACGACCCATATGTTGGATTGCCGGGCGAATTTGTTCGGCAAATAGTCGCACATAATCCGTAGCCGCAATAATTGGTCCGGTTGTATCTTTTAAGCATTTCTCAACATGAGATAAGGCTGGTGCAGCAGTTGGGCTCAATAAATTATGACGGTGTACCGCATTCCAATCTCGACCTAATTCAGTGAAGCTTGGGCAACCCCATAAATCAGATGCAATGCCCCAATCCTTATGAAGGATATCTGCAGCCTCAATGACTTCACGGAAGATCGTGCCAGAACCAAGTAATTGGACACGCAACTTAGTATTAGCATCGCCCACAGATTTGAGCTTATACATCCCTTTGATAATGTCTTGCTCGGCACCCTTGGGCATAGCTGGGTGAGCATAGTTCTCATTCATCAAGGTGATGTAGTAATACACATCTTCCTGATCAGCTAACATGCGACGCATTCCGTCTTGAATAACCACAGCCATCTCAAACGAAAAAGTGGGGTCATAACTAATACAGTTCGGAATAGCAGCACTCCATAATTGACTATGTCCATCTTCATGCTGCAAACCTTCACCATTTAAAGTGGTTCTACCAGCTGTACCACCTAGTAGGAAACCGCGGCTGCGCATATCCCCTGCTGCCCAACATAAATCGCCTATCCGCTGGAAACCGAACATGGAATAAAAAATATAAAAGGGCAACATCGGCACGCCGTGAGTAGAGTATGACGTAGCTGCTGCAATCCAATCACACATGCCGCCAGCTTCATTAATACCCTCTTGCAAAATCTGGCCAGTCTTATCTTCTTTGTAAAACATCAATTGATCATGATCCTCTGGGGTGTATAGCTGACCAAGTTGATTCCAAATACCTAGCTGACGGAACATGCCCTCCAT
>JALRHB010000228.1 GCA_023253245.1 Polynucleobacter sp.
AAAGCAAACTACGATAACTACCGCCGCACAGCTGCACAAAATACTCGCGCTGCTTTTACTGGATTTTATGGTGGCTTGGCCAGCGTTAAAGCATTTGAAGCTGCCGAGCGCTCATCTACTTCAGCACTTGAGTCTAGTAAGCTAGGCTTCCAGGTGGGCACATTAATTAATATAGATGTATTAATTGCCTTAGATACCGTAATCACTACTCGCTCGCAACTACAGCAAGCCCGCTACAACACCATTCTCAATGCGATTAAATTAAAAGCCCATGCAGCAGCACTCTCAGACGAAGATCTGATTGCAATCAATACCTTGTTGCGCTAAGAACATAGATTCTGTAAATATTTAAGCTTTATCCAGAAGCTTTAAAGATGCTTCAAGAACTTCTTGAACACTCGGTGGATTTTGCATGTCGCCCAGATTACAAATTTGATTGGACCAATAACCTTCAGTTTTCCAGCGGGGAGAATCGCAATAAATTTCGACGGTTGGCCTGCCCAGAACTGCAGCTAGATGGGTCAAACCCGTGTCCACCCCAACCGTTAGGGAGGCGCCAGTAATCACTGAATAAGCCTCCTCAATAGAAAAAGCAGGTGGTACAAATGCGTTGGGAATTTGAGCCTCTATCGACTGGCTGACCAAGCGCTCGGCCGAACTTCCCCAAGGAAGAACGACTTGATAGCCACGGGCAGCCAACTCTCTGCCAAGAGTAATCCAATTTGACTCTGACCAACGCTTTGCAGCCCTAGCAGTTGAGTGAAAGCATAGGACATAAGGTTGATGCAATCCACTCACCTTTGACTTTGAATTAGATATACATTGCGTAAATGATGGTGGATAAAAGCTAGGCGGGTCATTGCGCTCTAATAAAGGCCAGTCGAGAGCTGAGCACATCACCCATCGTGAGCGATCTACCGCATGGCATTTTTTGGGAACCTGCACAGACTGGCTATAAAACGACCTTGCTAATGGCTCATATCCAGAAAACTCCGTTGCATTAGCAAGCCCTGCAACTACTGCATCAGGCGTTTTCTTGGCTAGGGCACATACCAAAGCAGACTTTAATAAGCCTTGTGTCTCAATGAGCACATCATAAGTATTTTGCTGAAGTGATTTACGAAAAGCAAAAAACTCTCTCCAGGTCGATAACTTGAAAAGATTTTTTTTCCAGCGACGTAGACCAAAAGGAATAATGCGATCTATTCCATTAAGGCCATCGCGAGTTAATAGTGGCGTTAGCAAATGAACATAAGACTCCTCCACTATCCAATCAATTTGCGCATGAGGCAATTTCGCCCGCAAATCCCAAACAAGCGGAAGGTTATGGAGCACATCCCCCAAAGAGGATAGTTTTACCAATAAAA
>JALRHB010000229.1 GCA_023253245.1 Polynucleobacter sp.
ATGAAAATGGCTCTCTGGTCAGAGCTGCTACACGGGGAGATGGCGCTAGTGGTGAAGATGTCACAGCCAATATCAAAACGATTCGCGCAATACCTCTCAAGCTAATTGGAAAAAAAATCCCACAAGTCTTGGAGGTACGTGGAGAGGTGTTTATGTACCTCAGAGATTTTCAAAAGATGAATGAGTATGCAATAGCCCATGGTGAAAAAGAATTTGCAAATCCACGCAACGCTGCTGCTGGAAGTTTGCGTCAATTGGATTCTAAGATCACCGCTAAAAGGCCATTATCTTTCTTTGCTTATGGACTTGGGGTGCTCGAGCCACAATCTTGGCTGCCAAAGACCCATGAAGCATTACTCAATATTTATGTAGAGCTGGGTCTCCCTGTTTGTTCAGAGCGTAGAGTGTTGCATTCTGTAGAAGAGCTCTTGGCTTTTTATAATGAAATTGCTGCTAAACGTGAATCTTTGCCCTATGACATTGATGGCGTTGTCTACAAAGTCAACTCATTTGCCGAGCAGGCCAAACTCGGTTTTGTCTCGAGGGCCCCCCGTTTTGCCCTGGCTCATAAATTTCCAGCGCAAGAGGCATTAACCACTGTTTTGGATATCAATGTGCAGGTAGGGCGCACAGGTGCTATTACTCCAGTAGCTAGGCTGTCCCCAGTTGAGGTTGGCGGCGTGACCGTTACTAATGCAACCTTGCACAATGAGGATGAGGTAAGGCGTAAAGATGTGCGTATTGGAGATACCGTTTCCGTTAGAAGAGCGGGGGATGTGATTCCTGAAGTAGTTTCGGTAGTCAAAGAACGTAGACCTTCTAATGCTACGGAATTCGTTATGCCAAAGAATTGTCCGGTATGCGATTCTCATATTGAACGTTTAGCAGATGAAGCGGTTGCCCGTTGTAGCGGTGGATTATTCTGCGGAGCGCAACGCAAACAAGCCTTAATTCATTTTGCCCATAGAAGAGCTATGGATATTGAAGGTTTAGGTGAAAAGATTGTTGATCAATTGGTGGATCACAATTTAGTAAGAACGCCTGCTGATCTCTATCGCCTGGGGTTTGCCTCAATCGCAAATCTAGAGCGCATGGGTGACAAATCAGCTGATAATCTGATCCAAGCAATTAACCAGTCTAGAAACACAACCTTAGCGCGATTTATCTTTGCTTTAGGCATTCGGCATGTTGGTGAAACAACTGCTAAAGACTTGGCCAATCACTTCCAAAGCATGCACGCTCTGATGGAGGCTGGTATAGAAGATTTACTCAC
>JALRHB010000022.1 GCA_023253245.1 Polynucleobacter sp.
GTTACCTACGGGTTTTAGGAGTAGCTATGGCACATTACAACCTTCCAACGCCAGTGACTGAAGCGGATATTCGTAAGCTGCGTATTAATGACACGGTGACTTTGCAAAACACCCTGTTTGGTATTCGAGATGCCACCCAGATTCATCTATTTGATAAGGGCCGTAAAACCCGTTTTGACCTTAAAGGTCATGCGGTGATTCATACGGCGCCCAATGTGCGTAAAGTTCCAGTGAGTGAAAAATTTCCAGCTGGATATCAGGCCATTTGCATTGGTACAACGACTTCAGATCGAATGGAGCGCTTTACAAGGCCTTTGATGACAGAAAAAGGTGTGCGCATGATTGTTGGTAAGGGCGGTATGCGCGAAGGTTCTGCGGCAGCTTTTCAAGAGCTGGGCGGTGTCTATCTAGCCATCATTGGCGGCACAGCTGCACTTGAAACCACTTGGATCGAGCAGATTGAAGATGTAGATATGGATGATCTCAATCCTGAGTCACTCTGGCGTTTTAAGATCAAAGATTTTGGGCCGCTACTTGTTGCTATGGATAGTCATGGCGGTAGTATTTATCAAGAGGTTAAGGGTGATGTTGCCTTGAGGAAAGAGGCTGTATTAAAGAGCCTGGGTATCACATCATGAATTTAGAAACGCTTGAAACCGATATCTTAATTTTAGGTTCTGGTGGCGCTGGTCTCTTTGCCGCTCTTCATGCCCACCAAACAAATCCTAATCTTCATATCACGATTGCTGTAAAGGGTCTGCTTGGTAAATGTGGATGTACCCGTATGGTTCAGGGTGGCTATAACGTTGCCTTAGCAGAGGGTGACTCTGTTGAACGTCATTTTATGGATACGATTGAGGGAGGTAAATGGTTGTCCGATCAAGAGCTTGCATGGACTTTGGTCAGTAAAGCTGTAGAGCGTATTCATGAGCTCGAAAATGAATTAGGATGTTTTTTTGATCGCAATCCAGATGGTACCGTTCACCAAAAAGCATTTGCTGGTCAAACATTCGATCGTACAGTTCATAAGGGCGATTTAACTGGAATTGAAATTATTAACCGATTGGCCGAACAAGTGTGGTCAAGAGGTATACATCGCCTCGAGGAACATAGAGCAGTTGAGTTAATTCATAGCGTCGATGGTAAATCGCTTGCTGGCGTTTTGATGCTGAATATGCAAACGGGTCAATTCACACTTGTGCGTGCTAAAGCTGTTCTTTTGGCTACCGGTGGTGGCCCTACCATGTATAAGTACCACACCCCATCGGGCGACAAGAGTTGTGATGGCCTCGCTATGGCCTTAAGAGCCGGGTTAACTTTGCGCGATATGGAAATGGTGCAATTTCATCCGACTGGGTTGCTAGCAGGTCCTGGAACTCGTATGACGGGCACAGTGTTGGAAGAGGGTTTACGTGGGGCAGGCGGCTACTTATTGAATGGAAATCATGAGCGATTCATGGGTAACTATGATCCGCGTAATGAGCGAGCAACTCGCGATATTGTCTCGAGATCAATCAATTCAGAGATTCGGGCAGGGAGGGCAACACCAAATGGTGGTGTTTATATCCAGATGAGCCATTTAGGTCCCGATAAGGTCCGACAGCTATTTAAGGGTATGGTCGAGCGCTGTGCTGATAGCGGCTTTGATCTTGCCAACGACCTAGTAGAGGTAGTACCAACAGCACACTATATGATGGGTGGTCTGGTTTTTAAGAAAGATTGCAGTACTGAGTTGCCGGGTTTATTTGCTGCCGGTGAAGATACTGGCGGAGTGCATGGCGCCAATCGTTTGGGCGGTAATGGGGTTGCTAATTCAACAGTGTATGGTGGTATTGCTGGTGAAGAAATGGCTAATTGGGTTGAATCACAATCATTGCAAGAGTGCAACATGTCAGAAGTTATGGCAAGTATTCAAGCCCATGAGGCACCTTTGCAGAAACCTGCTGGCGATATTGAAATGATACGTGATGCTCTTGCAGAGTGTATGTGGGATGATGTTGGAATTTCACGCAACAAAGATAGTCTGGTTCAAGCTCGGAATAAGCTAAACGTACTAGAAAAACAGCTAGAGCAAACGGGTGTTGGTAGTATTCACAGGCAGTACAGTATTACCTGGCAGGATTGGATGAATCTGCGCAATTTGATTCTTGTCAGTAAGGCAGTCACTGAGGCTGCTCTCTCGAGGGAGAACTCGAGAGGGGCGCATTATCGGGACGATTTTCCGAATCCAGGACCTCTAGAAAGCTCCTACTTTACCGCAGTGCAGTTAAGCGATCAGGGCTTAAAAATTGAAAATAGGCCAGTCCAGTTCACTATCGTTAAGCCAGGCGAAACGATCCTAGTTGAAAGTTAATTATTTTTGATTTAATTGAACCATTTTCATTTGCGCTGGCGGTATTAATTGTTCTGTGCGCATTTTTTATCTTTGGTGTTTCGGGTTTTGGTTCTTCAATAGTAGCGGTGCCATTGCTGGTGCAGATGTATCCATTGAAGGTAGTCGTGCCCATGATGGTGTTAGTTGATATCTGTGCATCCCTTTATGTTGGCAGGAAATCTTCTGGTGATGCCGATATTGCTGAGCTTAAATGGCTATTTCCTTTTAGCCTCATGGGCATGTTCTTGGGAATTTTTTTGCTTGTTAACTCTCCGAGTAAGCCACTGTTATTGCTACTTGGATTATTCGCGGCAATTAATGGAATGCGAGTCCTTGTGCAAAGGAATATTGAAGCCAGAGACCCTATAAGCAAGTGGTGGGCGTTGCCTTTAGGTTTTTTAGGGGGTGCATTTACTGCGCTCTTTGCTACGGGTGGTCCACTATACGTTTCTTATCTTGGTCTTCGCATTAATAACCCGCGAGTTTTGCGCGCCACCATGGCATTTGCCATCTTTATGTTGACCTTTTTGCGACTGATTTTGATGCTAGTTACTGGATTGATTTTGAGTTGGGAGGTAATCGGTTTGGCAATTCTTCTAATGCCTGTAGCATTCTTAGGGGTATGGACTGGCACGCATATTCACACTAGGTTGAGTAATGCAATGATGCGTATGGCCTTCGGATCGATATTAGTGCTTGCTGGATTAATTCTCTTGATTAGACAGATTGCATAATTTAATGGCGCATAAATAAAAAGCGAGAGCAACGCCCTCGCTTATTTATTGCCTAATACCAATAATTATCTAGGGCTAATATTACGTCCTTTAATAACCTTTTCCCAGTTAGCTGACTCGGCTTTGATTTGGGCGTTGAATTCATCTTGAGAATTAACCACTGCTGTTAGTCCGTTAGAGTCCAAGCTCTTTTTCATGGACTCGGAGTTCATTGCCTTAACAGTCGCATTGTAGATTTTCTCAATGATTGCTTTTGGAGTATTTGCTGGGGCGACTAGACCAAACCATCCTGTGCTTTGAAAGCCGGGAATGCCACTTTCAGAAACAGTGGGGACGTCAGGTAATTGTTTAACACGCTGCGCGCTTGTGACTGCGATCGGTTTGATTTGTCCATTTTTGGCAAAGCCAGTGGCAGCTGTCAAATTGCCGACCATAAAGTCAATCTGTCCAGCAACTAAATCATTAATAGCAGCAGATTCACCTTTGTAAGGTATGTGAGTGGCTGGGATGTTGGCAGCATAGGTCAGATTTTCGCCAGCCATATGGACCTGGCTACCAATGCCAGCAGAGCCGAAGTTAAGATCT
This sequence comes from Polynucleobacter sp., assembly GCA_023253245.1. Classification (GTDB taxonomy): domain Bacteria; phylum Pseudomonadota; class Gammaproteobacteria; order Burkholderiales; family Burkholderiaceae; genus Polynucleobacter. The sequence continues at coordinate 3,694 of JALRHB010000022.1, forward strand.
TTTGTTTTGGCGTAAGTGATGAATTCAGTTAAATTCTTCACAGGCATATTTTTGCTCACTGATAAAAGCATAGGGCCGCTTGCTACATTGGTGATATTTACAAAGTCTTTACTGTAATCAACCGGTAATTTTTTATATAAATTAGGGTTCACTGTTAGCATGCTGCCTGAAGCGAGCATGATGGTGTAGCCATCGGCAGGGGCTTGCGCTACATATTCAGCGGCAATGTTTCCGCCAGCACCACCCTTGTTTTCAACAATGACGTTCTGGCCTAAATCTTTTGTTAATTGCTGAGCTAGCAACCTACCCAGAATGTCAGTAGTGCCTCCAGCATTGAAAGGAATAACTAATTTAATAGGCTTGGTTGGCCAGGACTGTGCCGCAGCTAGTTGCGGTATTGCAAAGGCAAGTGCTCCAGCAATTAATACTACTCGTCTGCTGAGCTTATATTTTTCAATCTTAAACATCGGTGACCTCCATTAGTAATTTATTCTTTGCATCTTAAGTTACTGAAACATCAAAAAATACGTTTTATTACTATTTAATAGTTATATGCTTATATAAAAACTGTCTCCTCCACTCGTGATGCTATGCCACTTTGTATTCGTTGCATCGCACCATGAATTGGATCTTGCAAGATATCTAAATCATCTATATGATTCAGATATGTCACCTATTTTGACCCTGAAGTCTGTGCCAAGTCAACCCTCTAAAACCCTGCATGCTGCATGGGCCACTTGTGCATTGGAAATCGCTTGATGACCCTGTCTTTTGATCAACTTGTAGATTTAGCCTTTCAAGGCCTGCAGGCTGCTGGAATTGATTCCAAGGCCGCCCATGAGACCGCTCAATTTTTAGCTTTAGCAGAAATAGATGGTCTTGCTTCTCATGGATTAGCGAGGGTAGCTCAATATGCTGCACATGCAAAAAATGGCCGTGTTGCACTTTCACCCAAAATCAAGGTTAAACCTTTCAAGACTGCCGCCGCTTTAGTTGATGCTTGTGATGGCTTGGCATTCCCCGCCTTACGGTTTGCGACAGATCTCTCAGTCAATCTAGCCTCTAAAAATGGCTCAGGTCTGGTGGCTGTCAATAATAGTCACCACTTTGGTGTCGCGGGACATTATGTTGAGGCAGCTGCTCGAGCTGGCTATATCTCCATTCTTTTTGGTAATACTCCAGCTGCTATGCCGATGGCGGGAGGGTCAAAAGCTATTTTTGGGACAAATCCTTTGGCAGCCGCTTTTCCATTTGCAAATCAAGATCCGCTCGTAATTGATATGTCTTTGTCAGCCGTGGCACGTGGCAAATTATTGGTGGCTGCCAAAAATGGCCAATCTATTCCCGAGGGGTGGGCTTTGACTGCCGATGGTAAGCCAACGACTGATCCTCAGGAGGGCTTAAAGGGCTTAATGCTTCCTTTGGGTGGTGATAAAGGGGCTTTGCTGGCTCTAATTGTTGAGTTGTTAGTTGTAGGTTTATCTGGCAGTAGGTTTTCGTATGAGGCAGATTCATTTTTTGATACTGCTGGCAATCGTCCGCGAATCGGGCAGTTGATATTAACGATTGACTCCGGTTTAGCGGGCCCCGGTGTATTCGCTCGCAGAATACAAGATTTTGTCCAAGCCTTGAAGGCAGATTCTGGTACACGATTGCCTGGGCAGCGTCGTTTTCAACAGCGCACCATCGCTTTGCAAAATGGTGTGAAGGTTTCAGACGTGGTTTTGGAAGAAATTCAGGCTGGCATTCGCCAGCTATGGACTAAGTAGTTTTTAAAACGAGATTAATAAGGAGAAAGTAATGATCCATTTTGTCGTGCATGAGCCAGGAGATGGCGTGGGTGTGGTAGTGGTGGAGGGTGTAAAAGCTGGCAATGATTTAATTGGTTGGGTAATGGATGGCGACCTGACTTTGAACATTAAATCTGAAAGTGATATTCCGATTGGTCACAAGATTGCATTGAATGATTTCAAGCCTGGCGATACGGTAATGAAATACGGTGTTGATATTGGCAAGGTAGTGGCTCCTATTAAAAAAGGCGAGCACCTACATGTCCAAAATGTAAAAACTAAGCGCTGGTAAGCCGGCTTCTTAAATACCTATTCATTGAGAGAGATATAAAAATGACTAATTTAAAAGATGTAACCTTTATGGGTTATCGCCGTGAAAACGGTCGTATGGGAATTCGTAATCATGTGTTGATTTTGCCTTTGGATGATCTATCTAATGCTGCTTGTGAAGCTGTAGCAAACAATATCAAGGGTACCATGGCAATTCCTCACTCATATGGCCGCTTGCAATTTGGCGCCGACCTTGAGTTGCATTTCCGTACTTTGATTGGTACTGGTTGCAACCCTAACGTTGCAGCTGTTGTGGTGATTGGTATTGAGCCACAGTGGACCAAAATTGTTGTTGATGGTATCAAAGCATCTGGTAAACCTGTTGAAGGATTCTGGATTGAAGGAAATGGGGATACTGCAACAATTGCTGCCGCAAGTAAGGCCGCGTATAACATGATGAAGCATGCCTCTAAGCAAAAACGAGTTTCTGCTCCTTTGTCTGAGTTGTGGGTTTCCACAAAATGCGGAGAGTCTGATACAACATCTGGTTGCGGCGCGAACCCAACCGTTGGGGATGCGTTCGATAAGTTATATGAGATTGGCTCTACCTTGGTATTTGGTGAGACAACCGAATTAACTGGTGGTGAGCATTTGGTAGAGGCGCGTTGCCGTACCCCAGAAGTAAAGAAAAAGTTCCGCGAAATGTTTGATCGCTACCAGGATGTGATTGAGCGCCATAAAACAAGTGACTTGTCTGATTCTCAACCTACCAAGGGAAATATTGCTGGTGGCTTGACTACCATTGAAGAGAAAGCCTTGGGCAACATTCAGAAAATTGGTAAGAAATGTATTGTTGATAGCGTACTTGATAAGGGTGAAGAGCCAAAGATTCCTGGTCTGCATTTTATGGATTCTTCGTCAGCCGCTGCCGAGATGGTGACTTTGTGTGCTGCAGCTGGCTTTGCTGCACATTTCTTCCCAACAGGCCAAGGTAACGTCATTGGTAATGCCATTCTTCCAGTGATTAAGATTTGCGCAAATCCTAAAACTGTCCGCACCATGGGCGAACATATTGATGTGGATGTTTCTGGCCTCCTGCGGCGCGAAGAAAATATGGACCAAGCCGGTAATAAGTTGTTAGATTGCTTAAAACGTACCGCTGATGGCGAGCTAACTGCTTCCGAAATTCTCGGACACCGTGAGTTTGTATTGACTCGTTTGTACGAATCAGCCTAAGACTGTGCCATGAGATCCCTGACCGCTTATCAAGAAGTAAAGCAAAAGATCACTGAGGATCTGGTCAGGGGTCGTTATCCAATGGGGCAGGCTTTACCTGCTGAAAAGGATCTATCAAAAGAGTTGGATGTATCTATAGGAACCCTGCGTAAGGCTGTGGATGAGCTTGTAGCAGAGGGTATTGTTGTTCGACGCCAAGGCAGGGGTACCTATGTTGTTGAGCATGACCTCAAAAGATTGCTCTATTATTTTTTTCATGTAGTTAAACATGATGCAGAAAAAAAAGTTTATCCAAAAGTAGAACTCGCCTCTTTAAATAGTGCAGTTGCCAATAAGGAGGAGGCTAGCAAGCTCCGGATCAAAGAGGGGTCTCCTGTTTGGAGAATTACTAACCGCCTTTTTTTAGAAGGGCGTTGTGTCATGATCGATCAGATTACTTTAGATAAAAAACGCTTCAAGAATCTAACGCGCTCGGACTTTGTTGATCGTACTGGCAGTATTTATCAAATGTATCAGGCGCAATACAGACAGACAGTCGTTCGGAGCAGTGAGCGTTTGCGTGCTGGTGTAGCAGGAAAGCAGTATGCCGAGTGGTTGGGTTTGAACCCAGATTCACCAGTATTGATTATTAGAAGGGTTGCTTTAGGTTTGCAGGATGATCCTATAGAGTGGCGTGTTTCAACGCTCAATACCGCTCAGCATGAATACTTTAGTGAGTTAGTGGCTTGATTTCATGTTAAGCAAAACCCATAAAAATGTTCCAGGCCTGTTGGTTTGCCTGGTCATCGCCATGTCTACCAGTTTTCTATCTCAGAACTATGGTGGTCCCCAGTTACTGTATGCCTTGCTTATTGGCTTATCGCTGCATTTCTTATACCTCAATGAAACAGTCAGACCCGGAATTGATTTTTGCGCCAAAACAGTTTTACGTTTAGGCGTGGCCTTATTAGGTATCCGTATTACTTTTGCCGATATCAGTGCAATTGGTATTCATACTGGACTCATTGTCATCTTTGCGGTAGCGACTACTGTGAGTCTCGGCTACTTTTTAGCTAAATTTCTCAAGTTGTCGCCAGATTTTGGATTAATTGCTGGGGGTTCTGTTGGAATCTGTGGTGCTTCTGCAGCACTGGCAGTGGCATCTGTATTACCGAAGACCAAAGAGAATGAGCGTTTTACTTTACTTGTAGTGGTTGGGGTTACCGTTTTATCTACTATTGCAATGGTCGTCTATCCCTTTGCTTTGCAGCTACTTGATATTGCCGCTTTACCAGCAGGTATTTTTTTAGGGGCAACGATACATGATGTTGCTCAGGTGGTGGCTGCAGGAATGTTGTTTGGCCCAGAAGCCGGCGATGTGGCAACCGTGGTCAAGTTATTTCGAGTAGCTTTATTGCTCCCAGTAGTTCTTGTGATTTCGATTTTCTTTGGTGCCGAAAAATCATCGCAGAAAATAGGTTGGGGGAGCCTGCGCTTAATCCCAACATTCTTATTGGGCTTTGTGGCTCTGTCGGTGATAGCGTCGATGCAAATATTGCCAAGTGGTGTTGCGCAGTCGATTGGAGGGGCATCGCGCTGGATGCTCGTCATTGCAATTGCCGCTGCAGGCCTGAAAACCAATTTTCAGGAATTAGCTAAGTTGGGTTGGCAACCGGTGGTGATGTTGGTTGTTGAAACTCTCTTTATTGCTGCGATCGGTCTGGTGTTTATTGCCAATTTCTAACAGCAAGCATTATATGTAGGAGTTTTCGAGCTCTTCCATTTTGATGGTAGTCATCAAGAACAATATTCGACGCTGGAAATTCTTACGTTCTGCCACATTTTCTTGGGGCAGACTGTCGTGCTCGCGTAAAAGATTTGTAATGATTGGGTTGTAATACTCACGTACGGGGGACATCTCATTTCCTTGTTCAATATCTTGTTAAAGAGAATGTAGCAAGGCGATGATGGGCGCACAAGAAATTTATATCTATAACTTAATTACTTCTAGGTATATAGATTTTATTTCTCCACAAACGCTCTTTCAAAAACATAGTCGCCCAACTGGCCGAGGCTCGGGGAGACCTTGAAACCTTTAGCATCAAGCATCTCCGCAGTTTCTTTTAGCATCGATGGACTGCCGCAAATCATGGCACGATCAACTGCAGGGTCAAGTGGTGGTAAACCAATATCCTTAAATAGCTGTCCAGATTCAATTGCGGTAGTAAGCCTGCCGGTATGTTTGAAGGCCTCGCGAGTTACCGTAGGGTAATAGATTAGCTTTTCACGAATAATTTCGCCAATATATTCATCTTGGGTCAACTCGTTTTTAATGTAATCCCCATAAGCTAGTTCGCTAACTAAGCGTACGCCATGAATGAGGATTACTTTCTCAAACTTTTCGTAAGTTTCTGGATCCCGAATAATGCTCATAAATGGAGCTAATCCAGTACCAGTGCTAAAAAGATAGAGATGCTTGCCTGGATTTAAGTCATCTATCACAAGAGTACCAACAGACTTCTCGCTAACTAGGATGGGGTCACCCACTTTAATTTTCTGCAGACGAGAGGTAAGTGGGCCATCCTGAACTTTGATGCTAAGAAACTCCAAATGCTCCTCGTAATTTGGGCTAGCAACACTATAGGCTCGCACTAATGGTTTGCCTTCAACTTCTAAGCCAATCATCAAAAAATGACCGCTACGAAAGCGTAAGCCCTTGTTTCTGGTGGTTGTGAAGCTAAAAAGGGTGTCATTCCAGTGGTGAACGCTCAGAACGGTTTCGGTGTTATAGGCAGCCATAAATACTTGAATAATGTGGTGTAAACCTTAATTATCCTCATTCTGAGAACAGCCCTATAGATATAAAAGTACTTAGCTTATAAAAAAGGATTCTTTTACACCTACAAGATATATCCATAAGATCCCCTTATATTCAATTAAGGGAAATATGATGTCTGCAAGTTCTGTAAGTGAAAAGTCTTTATTCTTGGCTCTAGCCCAAATTTTTTTGGGCGTCTCCCTTCTGGGCCTATCCAGTTATTTGGCGCTAAATAGCGGTAGTTATTTGGAAGTTTTGAACCAAAATGACCTCAATCAATTTCATGTCTTTGGTTTGTTGGTTTGCCTCAGTTTTCTTTCTGGGATATTCCTGATTGCTCAGCATGTATTAGCCCAAGATCGCGTCCACGTTGATGAGGAATTTGAAAAGGCTATGGGCTATTGACGGTGTGGGTTTGAACGCCTTTTCCCATATTGGGCTGGCGAGGATAAAAATTTCTATATATCCATAAACATATATAGATACAACATTTAATTATTTGTTGAAATATATCTGCGGCTAGACAATACCTCTGCTATGTATAAATACGACCATATTGACCAAACTCTAGTAGATCAGAGGGTTGCCCAATTTAGAGATCAAGTCGAGCGTCGCCTAAATGGCAGTCTCGCCGAGGAAGAATTTCGACCGCTGCGTCTTCAGAACGGCTTGTACCACCAGCGCCATGCTTATATGTTGCGTGTTGCCATTCCCTATGGCTTGTTAAGTTCCGAGCAGCTGCGCACACTTGCTTTCATTGCGGATAAATTTGATCGCGGATATGGTCATTTCACAACTCGTCAAAATATTCAATTTAATTGGGTGGAGTTGGAGCAGACTCCCGATATCCTGACTGAGCTTGCTAAAGTCGAGATGCATGCCATTCAAACTTCTGGAAACTGCATCCGAAATATTACGAGTGATGCCTTTGCCGGGGTCGCGGCTGATGAATACGTTGACCCTAGACCCATCTGCGAGTTACTTCGCCAATGGTCCACCTTGCATCCAGAATTCGCTCATTTACCACGTAAGTTTAAGTTCGCGGTTAATGGCGCCAAAGAGGATCGCACAGTATTGCTTTGTCATGATGTAGGTATTGAGCTCCAAAAAAATCTAAACATCAACCAAGGTGAATTAACAGCGAATATCTACGCAGGCGGTGGTATGGGGCGCACGCCGATTTTGGGTTCATTGATTAAAAAAGATTTGCCTTGGCAATTGCTGCCTAGTTACTTGACTGCACTGCTACGTGTATATAACCGTTTTGGAAGGCGAGATAATCTCTATAAAGCACGCATTAAGATCTTAGTTAAGGCACTAGGCCCAGAAGAATTTGCGCGCCAAGTGGAGGATGAATGGGCTCAACTGCACAATGACACCAAACAGAGTAAAGATAACTTCACGCAAGCTGAGTGGGAGCGTGTTGCTAAGCACTTTACCAAGCCTAGCTACAAGACACTTTCAGGATTAAGTGAGGAGCAATTACAGTCTCATGCCGATTTAAAGCCAGGGGCCAATGAGAGGATTGCATTTACTCGCTGGCTAGAGCGCAATGTAAAGCCGCACCAAGTACCTGGTTATGCCTCAGTCATTCTGTCGCTTAAGCCCCATGGCACCGCGGCTCCTGGCGATGCCACTAGCGCACAAATGAATGCCATAGCGGATTTGGCGGATCAATATAGTTTTGGTGAATTGCGGGTGACCCATGAACAAAATTTGGTCTTGGCTGATGTTGAGCAGACTAGCTTGCTGAATTTGTGGCGGGCAGCCAAAAATTACAATCTTGTGCTACCCAATATTGGTTTTTTGACCGACATCATCGCCTGTCCTGGTGGCGATTTTTGTTCTTTAGCCAATGCTAAATCTCTGCCAATTGCTAAGGCAATTCAAGAGCGCTTTGATGATCTAGATTATTTACATGACTTAGGTGATATCACCTTAAATATTTCTGGCTGTATCAACTCTTGTGGCCATCATCATGTTGGCAATATTGGCGTGCTTGGTGTTGATAAGGATGGGGAAGAGTGGTACCAAATTACCTTGGGTGGCGATCAAGGAAATGATGCTTCGATCGGAAAAGTCATTGGACCATCTTTTTACGCTAATGAAATACCAGATGTAATGACTAACATCATTAACTCTTATGTGGAGCGACGTTTGCCAGGCGAGCTATTTATCGAGACCTATCGTAGATTGGGTATCGCTCCATTTAAGGATGCTGCTTATAGACGTAGTGGTAAATACGCCAAGGGCGTGGTTAATGCTGAGTTAGCTCAGTTCTAAAAAATATGAATCATCAAATTATCTATTACCCCAAAGACGCTAAGCCGTCCTTGATTGTCAATGAGTGGCAAGTATGGGATGGCGAGTGTAATGGAGGTGGCATACCAGATCTGGAGTATGGCTTACATAAAGTGCTGGTGCCATTTCATTGGTGGCTGACTCACCATAAGAATGCTGATATCTGGGCCCGCGCTCAGGAAGGGAAAATCGGCGTGTGGTTTGCGGCCGACGATGACATTCTGCAGCACTCTGAAGTTATTGAAGAGGGTAAATCACTCTGGCCAGTGGTCGGAGCACACTTTCCAGTTTTTAGGGACGGCAGAAGCTTTAGTACTGCCGCTCTACTTAGAGATCGCTTTGAGTGGCAAGGTGAGGTGCGTGCTATTGGTGATGTCTTGATTGACCAGCTCTTGCAAGGTGCCAGAGTGGGTTTTGACAGTTTTGAATTGCGACCAGACCAGAACATAGATATTGCCCTTAAGCAATTTAATCTTTACAGTTTCGCTACCCAAAATAGCTGGCGCGATCAACGCGCCACTATAGCTTAAGTCATTGAGAGAATAGTCCATGTCTAGACCCAATCTCTCAGAGCCAGGCAAAGTTTTCTTAATTGGCGCAGGCCCTGGTGCCGCAGATCTGATTACTGTGCGTGGTGCAAGATTGTTAGCCCGGGCAGATATTGTGTTTCATGACGCCTTAGTTGATCCTGAAATGTTGGATCTCTGTCCGCAAGCGATTAAGGTGGCCGTTGGCAAACGTTGCGGAAAGCTTTCTTCTGCACAGCATTTTATTAACAAACGTCTAGTTGATGCCGCATCTCAATTTAAAACTGTTGTTCGATTAAAAGGCGGTGACCCCATGATTTTTGGGCGTGCTGATGAAGAAATCCAGGCCCTAAAAGATCGCAACATTCATGTAGAGGTGGTACCTGGAATTACTGCAGCCTTAGCTGGCGCTGCAGCTATACAGCAATCACTTACCTTACGCGGCGTTAGTAGAAGCGTTGCCTTTGTAACCTTGGCTCAGAGCCAGGAATTAAATACTGAAATCCTACCAACATCAGAGAACGCCCCTCTAACGCAGCCCAATGCTGATACTTTGGTGTATTACATGGGGCGTAAGGATGCGGTAAAAATTGCTAAGCAATTAATTGCGAGGGGAGCGCACCACAATAGAGAAACTCCCGTACATATTCTAGAGGCCGTCAGCACCAAAAGTGAACGACATTGCTCCAGTACTCTCGGGCAATTAGCTGATGGTCATGCAAACAACTGGTTTAACCTCTCCTCTCCTGCGCTCATTATGATTGGTGAGGCCCTAAGGGAAAGTGCAGAAGTTTTTCCCCAGGGATTAAATGGATCTTGCGGCCAAAGAAATGATAGCTTGCAGGACAGCCTCATCCTCGCCAACAGCCGGTATATCGCTTAGGGTAATTTCAGGAAATTTTGCACGACAATTGGCAAGAAGGGTGGGGAAGTCATTGCGTAAATGGCCGCCCTGACCGAAAAAGACTGGAAGAACGGCAATTTCTTTGACTCCTTGGCTTGCCAAGGAACCGACTGCTGATTCGAGACTTGGATTCATCATTTCTAAAAATGCAAGCTCAACTAGCACATCTGGATGCTGTGCCACCCATTTATCTTTCAAGCGGTCAAAGGGTTCGCGCCACCGAATGTCGCGAGCGCCGTGGCCAAATAAAATGAGAGCTTTCATTTAGTCCTTATGATTGAGATTTTTTATAAGCTTCGAAGCCTACTCTAAATTTGAGTAAGCATCTTTATTCATATCATAGCGGTATAAGCGCTTTTCAAAAAGACGGTGAATTTCAGGTGGCTATCACTTGTTGATAAGAGTAGACTGTAAATTCATTGATATGAGGGCTTTTGCATGAGTTCTGTAGGTCCCAAATCTATCTTCGAGCGGGGCATTTGGTATGTGGTCATTCAGGCTATTCTGATTGGCTTGATCTTGTTTGGCCCCAGAGGGTCTGAGTTGCTGATCGCCGAGCCTCTCAAAACTATTCTCTTGTCATGTGGCATTTCAATTGGCCTGATTTCAATCTTGGTGATGTTGATTGCAGTGATCAACCTTGGTAAAAACCTCACTCCCTTGCCGTGCCCAAAAGATGATGCTCAGTTAGTCCAGTATGGCCTCTATCGTTATGTACGTCAT
>JALRHB010000230.1 GCA_023253245.1 Polynucleobacter sp.
CGTTGCAAGGATTGCTGAGACCCAGCACTTCCCCAGGCTTGAAGGGAGTAGATTCCTAAACGGAATTTGCTAATTGCAACCGCGCTCGCTAACCCATGATTCAATGGCTAGCGAGTTTCTACTCCAGCATTGGATCGTATTTAGCTGGAGCATTCATGAGTACCGTTTCCGATTTGAACCATTTTGTTGCAACCCGTTGTGCAATTGCTGATATTTCTCTGGCTGATTTTGGTCGTAAAGAAATCGCTATTGCTGAAACTGAGATGCCTGGACTGATTGCTATCCGCAATGAGTTTGCAGCCCAACAACCTTTGCGTGGCGCCCGTATTACTGGCTCCTTGCATATGACTATTCAAACTGCAGTATTAATTGAGACGCTAGAGGCGCTTGGTGCAGAAGTGCAATGGGCATCATGCAACATTTTCTCAACACAAGATCACGCCGCCGCCGCGATTGCTGCGAATGGCACCCCTGTTTTTGCGATCAAAGGTGAAACGCTTGAGCAATATTGGGACTTCACACATCGAATTTTTGAGTGGGCTGATGGTGGCTATACCAATATGATCTTAGATGATGGTGGTGATGCCACTTTGCTATTACATCTGGGCGCCCGTGCCGAAAAAGATCAGGCTTGCCTAAATCATCCGACTAGCGAAGAAGAGACCATTTTATTCGCTGCAATTAAAAATAAATTGGCACAGGATCCAACTTGGTACTCAACTCGCCTCGAAAAAGTTAAAGGCGTTACTGAAGAAACCACAACTGGCGTACATCGCTTGTATCAGATGTTTGCTAGAGGCGAATTAAAGTTCCCTGCTATTAATGTTAACGATTCTGTTACTAAGAGTAAGTTTGACAACCTCTATGGTTGCCGTGAATCTTTAGTTGATGCAATCAAGCGTGCCACAGACGTGATGGTGGCCGGCAAGGTTGCGGTGGTTTGTGGTTATGGTGATGTTGGTAAGGGTTCTGCACAAGCTTTGCGCGCTTTGTCTGCTCAAGTTTGGGTGACTGAGGTTGATCCAATCTGCGCATTGCAAGCTGCGATGGAAGGTTTTCGCGTTGTAACGATGGATTACGCTGCTGATAAGGCAGATATTTTTGTTTCAGCAACAGGCAACTACCATGTGATCACACATGACCATATGCTCAAGATGAAGAATCAAGCCATTGTTTGTAATATTGGCCACTTCGATAATGAGATTGACGTTGCCGGTATTGAGAAATATAAATGGGAAGAAATTAAGCCACAAGTGGA
>JALRHB010000231.1 GCA_023253245.1 Polynucleobacter sp.
CTTTAACTCTTAAAACACCAATAGCTGCTTGCATAAAATTATTTTTCATCTCAATCGTGACAACGCTACGATCGTCAGGATCTCCAGAACGTGCCGCAACAGCCATTGCAACATCCATTAATGTGAGCAAAACACCACCATGAGCTACATCCCAGGTATTAGTGTGTTCTGGCTTAAGAGCAAGCAAGATCTCCCCTTTGCCCATCTCAGCGCTGAGACAACGCACTCCTAAGAGTTTTAAAAAGGGCACATTGAGCTCTTCACCCAAATTGGCCAGCTGAGTGGCAGGATTTAGCGTCACTTTATTTGTCATAGGGTCATTTTAGAGTGTTCTGCGATGGATGTGAATTCCCCATAGAATAGAAACATGCCATTTACCATGAGGGGAAATGACGTATGCTCATCCACCCCACCCTCACCTCTTCCTGACCCTTATTGGGTGGCATTTTCTTCAAGTGCTGCCAAGCTCATTGGTCTAAAACTCAATATAGCTGGATTTCCGGAAGATCGGCAGTGGTTATCGCTATTAGCGGGAAACACTTTATCCGTAAGAGATACACAATTTTCAGAGCCACTTGCTACTGTGTATAGCGGTCATCAATTTGGGGTATGGGCAGGACAGCTCGGTGATGGTCGCGCGATTCTATTAGGGGATATCAATGGACAGGAACTTCAGCTTAAAGGGGCAGGAAGGACGCCCTACTCCAGAATGGGTGATGGCAGAGCAGTGCTCCGATCCTCTATTCGAGAATTTCTCTGTAGTGAGGCAATGTATGCCCTTGGAATTCCGACAAGTCGCGCATTGGCTATTGTTGGCTCGAAGCAAGCTATTCGTAGAGAAACCATTGAAACTGCCGCAGTTTGCTCAAGACTTGCCCCTAGTTTTATCAGAATAGGTCATTTTGAACATTTTGCAGCTACCCAGAATTTAGTACGTTTACAAGAACTTGCTGACTTACTCATCACTCATTTTTATCCAGAATGTGGTGAAGATCAGGATCAATATTTGAAATTATTTAAGGCCATTTCACTAAGGAATGCTCGATTAGTAGCCCAGTGGCAAAGTGTAGGCTTTTGCCATGGCGTATTAAATAGCGACAACATTAGCGCTCTAGGGCTCACAATCGATTATGGCCCTTTCGGATTCATGGATCACTTTCAGATTGATCATATCTGCAATCATAGTGATCAATCGGGAAGATATGCTTATCATCGCCAACCGCAAATTATGCATTGGAATATGGTTTGCCT
>JALRHB010000232.1 GCA_023253245.1 Polynucleobacter sp.
TCGTCAAACCAAGAGTATTTAGAGTTTCCATAAATTTTTCAAGACGATCTTTGTGATAGCATATTTGAAGTTGAAAAAATTTTGCTCCTGCCGCTACTTTTTTTGCAACTCTTTGCGCGCGATATTCAAAAGGAGGTGCGCTGGGGTTTTCAACTGCTCCGATAAACATTTTGGGTGCTGGCTCAATTTTTCTGCCAGATAAATATTGCCCATTCTTGATGCTGGTCATGAGACGTATTAATTGCGGCCCGTCTAGATCAAAGACTCTTCTAGTTTCAGTTTCATCCCCAGCAGTTACATCGTCACCGGTTAAAGCCACAAAGTTTTCAACTCCATGCAAGGTAGCCCCAACAACATCTGCTTGTTGAGCTAAACGGTTTTTATCTCGACAGACAACTTGCATAATTGGTTCTAAGCCATGCATTTTCATAGCAATTGCGCTAGCCACATTTGATGCATGCGCATGGGCCGCGGTGTTATCGGTTGCGTTAACTCCATCAAACCAAGGCGAGAGACGCTTTGCGTATTTTTCTACTTTCGCCATTCCCTCGCCATCAATAACCGGGAACTCTGCAGTAAATATTGTTTCGTTAGTTTTAGTTACTAATTCTTCCAATCGCGACACTAGTGATGGTCCTCATTTGAAACATTGGCCCAACCTTTTGGCACCCATCTATCTCGCTTAGTGAAGAAATTGATCCAAGAGGATCCACCTTTAAGTCGATTATCAACTGGTGGCCTTAAATGATTAAACTCTTCTTGCCAAATTTTAGGCAACGGCCAACTCTCGGCTCGTTCGTATCCCTTAAGCCACACGCATTTCATTTCCGGCTTAACTTCGCAATGTCCGTTTTCACGCACACCTCCACAGGGGCCATTGCGTAAAGTTTTTGGGCAATTCATTGGGCAAGTCATTCCAGTTGAATGCAAAACGCACTGGCCGCACATTTGGCAATTCCAAACTGGTCCTTTAACCGCATGCTCAATCAAGGGTAAGAGTTTTGGCATATTTTTAAGCTCTCGCTAATGCTCTTTTTTGCTCGATTAACTCTTTTGCCTTGCGAACCGCAGTTGAAGCATCCGCGGCATATCCATCGGCGCCAACAGCATCGGCGTATTCCTGGGTTACCGGTGCGCCACCCACCATAACGATTACTTCTTCACGTAAACCAGCTTTAGTCAATTCGTGAATATTTACTTTGAAC
>JALRHB010000233.1 GCA_023253245.1 Polynucleobacter sp.
AACGTACCTGCTTTCAGCTTTTCAGATATTTCCTCGATGGTGTCTATCGCCTTTAAAAAATTTGGGTAATCACCAATAGTTAATGAATCCAACATCTCCACAAACTCTTCAAGGTGACACCCTAGCTGTACGTTGAAGTCTTTCTCTGTCGGTTCTGGTCGAGCACGTTTGTGCCATAGGGTGATATTGTCAATCATTCTCTTTCCTTCGTTTAGGTAATGGTGTCCAGCCAACCCAGAAACCATCTTCAATTATAGCAGGGGATAACAACCCGTGTGAAGCCACGCCATAAATACTTAGCAACTGCAACTTAACACCATGCGGTGCTGTCTCAATTGGTCGCCAGAAGTAGTCGTGGTCAACGCAGGCAGCACCGTCACCGCTGATCTTGTCGGTCATCATCTTCCTCCAAGAACTCCAAATGAATAAGGTTAGCTGCATGACGGTAGTAGTTGTGCCGCCCCTTAACCAACTCATGTTGAGTCTTTAACAAGCCAACAGCATCCCTCATGGCTCGTTTATAAGCCTCCTCAGCAACACGTTCCTCTGGTGTGTTAACTGGTTCCTCTGGGTTAAGGCGTTTAGCACCATCAATCCCCGCTTGTATTGCGGTTAATATGCCTAGCCTAGTCAGTGCATCCAACGCCTCTGGTGGGAAGTTTAAAGCATAGTCTACACTACCATCCTCGTTCTCACGGATTAGCTCAACAGAGCACTCGCCTTTAATAGTCATGTGTTCTTCTCCTTTAATTTGGCTTCGATGGATCGGGCGAAATTCCAAGCGCACCCCGCAGGGATGCGGTGGTTGACGGTGTACTCGTTTTCAATTTCAGCAATTTCCTCATCTGTCAGCCCAACCCATTCACGCTGTTGCAACTCAGCCAATTCATCACGCACTTTTAAGTACATGGAGCGATAATCTACATCAGTCAAAACAATGCCTCCTCTGCGGTAGTTACAACGTGGTTACAACGGATACGTTCAGCCAGCTTCTGCACCCACAACGGCTTGATGCCAAAGGGGTTGATGCAAACACCATGCTTGTTATACCCATACTGTTCAATCACTTCAAGTTTAACCATAATCCCACCTGTGCAAATGCGTAGCCAGTCCAAATCATACCGTTGCTAGGTTCACCCTTAGCCCACTGTAAGATGCCAACGATCAGGTAACCCAGACCAGTAGCACCAACGATCAGTTG
>JALRHB010000234.1 GCA_023253245.1 Polynucleobacter sp.
AAATGCTTGGGTCACCTTGTTCTCCAGCATGGGGAGAAAACCTGATGAAAACGATGATTTTGACCCTCTGGAGTCACTTTCGGCGCCCTATGACAGTGAAATTCACCAAGATGGGTCACAAAAAATGGAGCAAAGTCAGTTACTGGAGACCCTGGAGTCAGAAATATCAAAATTACCTACCCGTCAACGTGAAGCCTTCCTGATGCGTTATTGGGATGAGCTAAGCATTACAGAAACAGCCCAAGCTATGAATTGTAGCGAAGGAAGTGTTAAAACCCATTGCTCAAGAGCCACTCAGGCCCTAGCTAAAGCATTGAAATTAAAAGGAATTACGCTGTGAACCGCATGAATCAGGATGTTTTAGACCCAACAGAAGTCGATCAATTCGGCCTGGCTACTGCAGCCCTGCTTGAGCATGGGTGCAAATCCATGCCTGTAGGCATTCGAGATCGCCTTTCCGCTGCTCGTATGAAAGCGCTCTCCGTCCAGAAAACTGAAAAGGTTTATGTTCAGCAGCCTGTATTTGCAAGCTCCTCCGGTAATTGGTCAATAGAATCCCGCACTCTCTGGAACTATGTTGGTTGGATTGCGCCATTGGTTGTCCTCGTATTTGGCTTAATTGGCATTGCTGAGTGGCAGCAAGACTCTCGCATCAACGACATCGCAGAGCTTGATGTTGCCCTGCTAACAGACGATGTCCCTCCAGATGCCTATGCTGATATCGGCTTCTTAGGCTTCCTGAAAAATGGCCCCTTAGCCGAATCAGAGCAAGATGGCCTTGACGCACCCAAAACAAACACCCCCTCTTAGATTAAAAATTAAAGCCCCTTAACGCATGCTCAAGTTGAGTCCATTCCTAAAACTAGCCGCAATTGCCAGCATCTCGCTCATATTAAGCGTTGGGGTTTTTGGATTCATGAGCAAGGCTAGCGCTCAGACGGTCGGTGCAACACCCAACAAAGCCTCAAGCACCCCCCAGAAAAAACCTGACGGCACTTGGGAAAGTCTCAGTCCTCGGCAACAAATGATATTGACCCCACTTGAGGATGACTGGGATTTTATGAAGCCAGAAATTCGGAAACAGTGGATTCAGATAGCCAATCTTTATCCAAAAATGAGTGAAGCAGATCAGC
>JALRHB010000235.1 GCA_023253245.1 Polynucleobacter sp.
AGCCCATTACATGCAGGACAAGGCGTACATCAAGACAGTTTGTGAGGGGACGCAGGAGGATGGTACAGATGTGCACACGATGAACATGAAGGCAGCGGGGCTTACTAGCCGTAACCAAGCCAAGACATTCATCTATGCTTTCTTGTACGGTGCGGGTGTGGGTAAGATTGGGTCTATCATTGGTGGTTCATCTGCGGAAGGACACCAGCTTATGACCCGTTTCTTGCGTAACACACCAGCGTTAGAGGCGTTAAAAGAGGTGGTCAGCAATGCTGCTACGAAGGGATGGGTTAGGGGTTTGGATGGCAGACACTTGATGGTGCGTTCAGAGCATTCAGCGTTAAACACTTTGTTGCAGGGTGCGGGTGCAATTGTGATGAAAAAAGCTCTAGTTATATTGCAAAAGAAGATAAACTGTGGTATAATAGACGCTTCATTCTGTGCAAATGTACACGATGAATGGCAGATTGAAGTCCCGGAAGAGGACGCAGAGAGAGTTGGTAAGATGGCAGTCGAGGCTATCAAAGAAGCTGGAGAGTACTTTAAACTTCGCTGCCCCTTGACAGGAGAGTACAATGTAGGAAACACTTGGAAGGATACACATTGAACGAACGAGAGATAGATAATCTGGAGACTGTTTTAAAAGATGCTGATAACATCATCGTTATTACAGAGAAAGCGGGTGCAATTCACCTAAGCTTCAGCCAGTCGTTAGGGGAGTTAGAGGTACTTGACTTGTTAGCCACAGTTACCTCTAAGTTCTATGAAATCGCCGAAGAAGACGGCAACACAAATTTACACTAAGGAAAAACTATGACAGACGCAGTTAAAATCAAAGCAGACATTATGTGGGCATACTTGACTAAGCCCAACGAGATGAGTGGTAAGTACCAAGTTGACCTGTGCAACCTATCACCCAAAGCAACAGAGGCGTTGGAAGAGATGGGCTTGGATGTTAAGACCAAAGAGGGTAAGGGCAAGTACATCACCTGCAAGAGTACACGACCCATCACCATCTATGACGATGGCGGCTCAATCCTTGATGGCTCTATGCTTGGTAACGGCTCTAAGGCAGTGGCGTTGGTTGATGCTTGGGAGTGGTCATATCAGAAGAAGAA
>JALRHB010000236.1 GCA_023253245.1 Polynucleobacter sp.
CTGTATTTTCTGCCTGACAGCATCGCTTGTGTCGAGTGATGAAAGCAAGTAATGCAGAGAATCAGATATGTATGAGTGGGGTGAGGCGGCATGCTGTCTCACCCTCTTTGTTTCCAAGGAACTGAAATCATGATGGTCCTCTATTCGGGCACGACCTGCCCATTCTCGCAACGCTGCCGACTCGTCCTGTTTGAGAAGGGCATGGATTTTGAAATCCGCGATGTGGACTTGTTCAACAAGCCTGAGGATATTTCGACCATGAATCCTTACGGTCAGGTGCCCATTTTGGTCGAGCGTGAGCTGGTGCTCTATGAGTCGAACATCATCAATGAGTATATTGATGAGCGTTTTCCTCATCCGCAGCTCATGCCGGCCGATCCGCTCATGCGTGCCCGTGCCCGTTTGATGCTGTTCAATTTCGAAAAGGAATTGTTCGTGCATGTGCATACGTTGGAAAATGAAAAATCCCGTTCTGCCGAGAAAAGCCACGAAAAGGCGCGTAATGAGATCCGCGATCGCCTGACCACGCTGGCACCGCTGTTCCTGAAAAATAAGTACATGTTGGGCGAAGAATTTTCCATGTTGGATGTAGCCATTGCGCCTTTGCTCTGGCGTCTTGACCACTATGGTGTGGAACTCTCCAAGACCGCTGCACCACTGATGAAATACGCCGAGCGGATTTTCTCGCGTCCCGCGTATATCGAAGCGCTGACCCCCTCCGAAAAGGTAATGCGGCGCTGAGTGTCTGTTTGAAAATCTACTGCGCGACCTGATTTCGACCCTGCGATGCTCGACGTATCTGACGTACGACTGCGCTTCTCGGGCCGAACTCAGGCCGCTCGCGACAATTTTCAAACAGACACTAAGCAGCTGGCCAGCCGGAGTTTCGCCGGGCAACAGAGTTCTGATACAATCGCGGTCTTTCGGAAACACCTGTTTTCGACCCGGAGAGGTGGCAGAGTGGTCGAATGTACCTGACTCGAAATCAGGCGTAGGCGCGAGTCTACCGTGGGTTCGAATCCCACCCTCTCCGCCAGTAATTCAAATGCCCCGCGAGGGGCATTTTCATTTTCGAGAGGAGTGAAGTCCCCGCGGACTTCACGCGTGGG
>JALRHB010000237.1 GCA_023253245.1 Polynucleobacter sp.
CCCAGATGATCCTCAAAGCCACCCACGTCCCCAAACGCCGCATCCCCACAAAGCCCACGAAGGGGTCCGTCAGGAGACGGCTTGAGGCGAAGAAGACCAGAGGGGAGGTTAAGGCTTTACGCGGTAAGGTGGATTAGGAATTGATACCCAAACGAATCTTCATCGCAGCCTTTGATACGCCAAATTTTTCCGCCATTTTCTCAATGTTAGTACCGTCTTCACGCCACATAATGTCCACCAACTCTTGAGGCATTAGCAAATTAGCTGCAAACTTGTTTGCCTCAGTTTCTTCGGCGGGTCCGATCGCAGTATTGTGGTATTTACCAACGTTGGTGCTACGATAGAGCCGATCATCATCAAGACCGTCACCTATCTCAGTGCGATGAAACATGTAGTGACCCAACTCATGAGCAATCGTAAATCTTTGACGAGAAACTGGGTGTAGCGCATTGACCGTAACCAAGTAACCGCCTCTGATTGTTTCGATCATCCCCGAAATGGCATCATCAAGGTAAGCATATTTTAACTTTACCCCCAGGGCGTCGGCCAGCCTCTCCAAATTAACTGGAGGATCCAAACGAGCGCGGTTAATAAGTTCCCACTGATCGGACAATTTCATAGCCATTGCTCTATTCTTCATCCTGAGAGGTTGCCATTAGGTCAGCTGATTTGCCCGTCACGTTAGAATTTGCGACAAACTCGCGGTATTCTGCGATCACGTTAGGCATCTCACGTTGTAAATATTCATTCGCAACTCGTTCTGCAACTTTCTCCGCGACCGCCTTTGCTTCCAATGAAGCTTGGTTTTTGGCAATTGCTCTGAAGTTCATGAATGCAAACAAGCCACCCAGCACTAGTATCAGTCCGATTGCCGCTAAAAGCAATGAAACTAGATCGAGCCTACCCATCTGCGCAGAAAATTGCACAATATCTTGAGCATCGTAATTCATCTTTGTTCCCAATCGTTCCTCGATCAAAAACACCTATAAGATGATTTATTTAATAAAATGCAACTCTAAACCCTAACCTCCCGCGCCTCCTGCTCACCGACTCCGAACACTCGCTTATAGCGGGCGACTTCTTCGGTGGGGCCCATGGCTTTGTT
>JALRHB010000238.1 GCA_023253245.1 Polynucleobacter sp.
ATCAGCCCTTTTAAAGGACTATAAGAACCAAGACCTACCCACACAACTCGCAGATGCAGAAGAGACGCTTACATCGATTACAGGGTCGTTAGACACCCTACAAGAACAAAAGGTTAAGTTAGAAACCCAACGAGATAACATCAATACTAAAATTGAGTTTGAAGTTCGGAATTTAAAACCCGTAGAAGACCTTGGTGATATTCAAACACTTGAATCTAAATTACAATCTCTACAAAAAAATAGAGACCTTCAAAACACGGAGTGTAGTTTTAATTTGGCGGAAGTTAAAAAAATTGAAACCAATCAAAAAGACATTGAACATAAAATTAGTTCAATTGACATTACAAACCTTCGTGAACAAAACGAGTTGTATAGGACATACAACGACAAGTTCAATCAGATGGGTGTTGAGGTTGATAAGTTAGAATCTCAAATGATTCATGCCAAGAAACACTTGGATGGTATTGGTTCACTTTCATTTGATGACAATTGTGACCATTGTGTTCAAAATAAAAACACCCCATTCGCTCAACAGGCACAAACACTCGAAGCCGAACTTAAAATGTTAGGTAAACAATATGGTGATTTGGTAAATGAACGGATGAATGTCATGACCCAACGAAACTCATGTGATGTTACTAAAGAACTTAAAGAGTGGGATGAGTTGTCTCAACAACACGCATCTTTGGATAAGGAATGGTTACGGGCGTCAAAAGCATACGACCATTGTATATCACTCGTAAAAGATTACGACCTTGAGATTCGAGAGTTGGAATCTGATATTCAAAAAGCCAAAGACCAAGAACAAGCAGTTGAGCACAACAAGCTAGTTCACGAAAAGATAAAATCTTTTAAAGTCACACGAGACCAACTTCGTACCGAAATTGATGAGGTTACTGATGAGATTATGAATGTGAACTCTGAAATTAAATTGGCTGAAAAGACAATTGAAAATGTTCACCAATCTCTTCAAAAACTCAATACCATGGAAATGCGTTTCGATGGATATGAATATTACCTCAAGTGTGTAAAGCGGGATGGCATCCCATACAATCTTATTTCAGAGGTGCTTCCAAAGTTGGAAATTGAAATCAACA
>JALRHB010000239.1 GCA_023253245.1 Polynucleobacter sp.
AGTTTTCTGGAGAAGAGGCATCCATACCACGATTGTAAACCATCCAGCTACCAGTGGTATTAGTGCGTTTAACGATAATGCACCCCGGAGCGACACCAAGATTATGCGAAATAGTCCGACCAGCAACACCAGTCCCCGTATATTGAACGCAATCGAAAAATCTTGGGGCCTTGCGGAAGGTCCATGAGGCGTAGTTATTGCCAGATGCGTTCACACCACCATATGTACCTGCGACTGAAAACCCATCAGAGTTAAAAGACGTAAAAAAAGAACTCATACCTGAGTTTTGAGCAGAGGTGCTTTCACTAAATAGGACAAAGTTTGTGCCACGAAGGGTGTCCATCAAAATGTTGTTACTGGTAGTAGTTCGGTTTTTAATCCAAACCAACCCACCCTCACCAGCAAGGTCAATCCCGTTGGTGATCGTCTGGGCAGAGCCAGTGCCAGTGTAGAGGAAGCACGAAAAACAGTCTTCGATAGCAAGAAGTTCTGCGCCACCAGCCGCTGTAGTTCCCATGAGTTTGCGAGATGATCCACTCATACTGTTGTCTCCAATGCTTTCTCAACGGGCCAGCCGTAACGGAATATGCGGGCATGTAGTGTCTGCGGCTTCATGTTGATCTCGTCTGCCCACTGAGTGAGGGTCTGTGACTTGCCACGATGCTCAAGGATGCGATTACTGCGGCGATTATTGGCTTGCGCCTTAGCTGCGGCCCAAACAACATTCTCAGGGCAGTAGTCGCCATCGTTGTCTTTACGCTCAAGGGACATGCCCTCTGGCTTATCGCCCATGTCTTCGTAGAAGCCTTCAAACGTCTGCCACTTTTCACAGACGTTAATGCCCCGTGCGCCGTATCGATCGTATGCATGGCTGTTTTTGTCGTAGCAACGCTGCATCATGGCGTGGTGGATTGCATAGATTAGCGTTTTTGCCATGCCATGAGAAAAGTTTACCGATGCAATCGCCTCACGTTGCAGACAACCACACGATTGCTTTTCGCCACGGCGAAGAACAAAGCCCAACGCAAGGCAAGTCACGCCACATTCACACTCACA
>JALRHB010000023.1 GCA_023253245.1 Polynucleobacter sp.
CAAAATAGATTGATTCAAAGGTTTCTTTAAGGGAGTAAAGGGAACATCCAGGTAATGAGCCCATACATATGGTTTTTCATACCCGAGGCCAAGATAGTAGCTGCGAGTACGCTCAATATAGCGAACAGGCTGATCTATTTCTGGAGCAAATACCAGCTCGGAACCCTGATTCATTGATACATCCCTGTAAGATATTGTTTATCAAATATTAACTTCTTTAGGAGAATTCATTATGGCTCAATGGCTTAGGTTTCAACATCAAGGCAAAACGAGTTTAGGACAAGTTCAGGGTGATCAAATAGCGGTCTTCACCGGCGATCTATTTAACAATCCCCAAGCTACGGGTGAAACTCTCAATTTATCTGATGTCACAATTGACATTCCTTGCGTCCCATCCAAGATGGTAGCTATGGTGGATAACTTTCATGCGCTTGTTACCAAACTAGAACATGCGGTACCCGTTGAACCCCTCTACTTTCTTAAGGGCAACAATTCTTTTTTGGCAGCAAACCAAGTTATTCGCACCCCCAAGTCATATTCGGGGAAAGTGGTTTATGAGGGTGAATTAGGTATTGTGATTGGCAAACCATGTCACGAAGCGAGTGAGGCGGATGCAGCTAAGGCTATTTTTGGCTATACCTGTATTAACGATGTGACAGCAATTGAGATCCTCAACCGCGATCCTGGCTATGCCCAATGGACTCGCTCTAAGAGCTTTAATACTTTTGGCGTTTTTGGCCCTTACATCACTACCGATGTTGATCCAAGCAAGCTGACCATTAAAACTATCCTCAATGATCAGGAGCGTCAAAATTATCCGGTTGCCGATATGATTTTCCCACCCGCAAAATTGGTGAGCCTGATTTCTCAAGATGTGCCATTGCTACCAGGCGACATTATTGCCTGTGGCACTTCTGTAGGTGTAGGTTCTATGAAACCTGGCAGTAATGTCAGCATCATCATTGATGGCGTAGGGCGTTTAGACAATCGCTTTGAGTAAATTTAGAGCAATTCACCCTAGAAACAAAAACCCTCACCACTATGGTGAGGGTTTTTTACTCATGCCAAATAGAAGCAGAAGTTTACTTACCTATTCATTTGCATTAGTAACCTGAAACAGATGGTAGCGCCAAGCTGCCCTTAGAAGCTTGAACATTCTCATCAAGATACTTTGTCAACGCAAACACAGTGTTAAGGCATGGGGTTGGAGTTTCAGTAATTTTGCCAAGTTCAATGACAGAACCCAATAAAGCATCAATTTCCAAACTACGGCCAGCTTCCAAATCCTGCAACATTGAGGTTTTATGCTTACCAACTTTTTCGGCACCGGCAATGCGGCGCTCGATATCCACGCGGAAAGTAACACCCAACTTTTCAGCAATGGTTTGTGCTTCAGCCATCATATTGCGTGCCAACTCTTTAGTTAATGGATATTGGCAAATGCCTTCCAAAGTACCATGTGTTAATGAGCTAATTGGATTAAAGGTCATATTGCCCCAGAGTTTTAACCAAATCTCTGAGCGGATATCGTCGAGAATAGGCGACTTAAATCCAGCGGCAGTCATCATTTCAGACATCTTCTGAATACGATCTGTTTGCTTGCCATCCAACTCACCCAATGGGAAGCGATTTCCTTCAACATGACGAATCACGCCCGGAGCCTGAGTAAAGGTAGCGGGATAAACAACGCAGCCAATGATGTTATTGGGATTAATTGCTTTTTTGGCAGCGCCACCAGCATCAACAGTCTCAACGGAATGGTCCTGGTACTCGCCACCGAGTTTTTGGAAGTACCACCAAGGAATCCCGTTTTGCATTGGAATGAGGATCGTTTCAGGACCCATGATTGAGGCCAAATCATCAATAATTGGCTCGACCTGATGAGCCTTAACAGCCAAGATGACGACATCAGGAGTCTGGACATCTGTAATCTTTTCAACTGCCTTTACGTTAGCCACTAGCGGCTCAGGCTGATCATCCATAATCAGAGCCAAGCCACGCTCTTTAATGGCTGCTAAGGTTGCTCCTCGCGCAACAACTGTTACGTCATTGCCAGCTCGAGCCAACATTACAGCAAGGTAGCCGCCAATAGCGCCCCCTCCACCGATCACACAGATTTTCATAAAAACTCCATAAAGATAAGAAATTTTGAATTAAGGCAATATTAGATGAGTTCATTTTGCGGTGCAATAAAATAATTTTGCCTATTTTTTGAGCAAATTTAAGAGGGAATTACCCTTAGACTGGGTTTAGCCTTGTTCTGGGCACCAAACCACCCAATAACATCCCAATAATGCTGGCGAAAAGCCCGGCAAGCTGAGGGGGCACAATGGCGTTTGGAGACAACACTTCACAGCTAATCCAAACTGTCAAACCTCCCACTACAGCCAATAAACCACCTAGAGAATTAGCTTTAGACCAATACACGCCAAATGCCAAAGGAATAAATGCAGCAACCAAGGTTACCTTGTAGGCATTTTCAACCATCTTGAAAATTGATAGCTCTGAATTAATCGCAAAGAAAGTAACCACGGTAGTAAAGCAAAAGACAGTAATGCGCATGACTTTCAGAAGATCTCGATCAGATAAATGCTTGAAGAAACCACGCACAATATTCTCGGCAAAGGTGACTGAAGGCGCTAATAGGGTGGCACTGGCGCAACTCTTAATTGCTGAAAGGAGTGCCCCAAAGAACATCACCTGAGCGATCAAGGGAGAGTGGTCCAAAATCAGCTTGGGCAAGATCATCTGTGGATCAGTATTTAGGTACTGATTAACTAAATCAGGGCTGATGATGACAGCTGAATATGCCAAATAGAGGGGAACAAATGCAAAAACAAAATACAGGACCCCACCAAGTAGCGCGGCCTGAACAGCGATATTCACATTTTTTGACGAAGTAATCCGTTGAAATACATCTTGCTGCGGAATCGAGCCAAGCATCATGGTACACAAGGCAGCCGTAAAACCCAAAATTGAAGCTAAATTCATATCGGGCCAAAAATTGGAGAATTGGCCAGCAGCTGACGCATGTTCTATGACAACACCAATTCCGCCCGTTTGAGAAGTAATCTCCCCACCGATATACAGCATCCCAATCACAATAATGATCATTTGAATAAAGTCGGTAATAGCCACCGACCACATTCCCCCAAATAGGGTGTAAATAAGCACGCTACCAGCACCAATCAGCATCCCTGCAGTTTGCGTAATTCCCCCGTCAGACACAACGTTGAAAACCAAACCAAGCGCCTTAATCTGAGCGGCTACCCAACCCAGATAAGAAACCACAATACATAGCGTAACTAAAACTTCAACCGTCCGACCATACTTTTCCCTAAAGAAATCACCAATCGTCAACATGCGACGGTTATATAGATGACGAGCAAAAAACAAACCTACTAGGATTAAACACAGCGAAGACCCAAATGGGTCAGAAACGATGCCGCCCAAACCCTCTTTTAAGAAAGTTGCCGGAATACCGAGAACTGCCTCAGAACCGAACCAAGTCGCAAAAACAGTAGCAGTAACTACTGGGAGAGGAAGGCTATGACCCGCTGCAGCAAAGTCAGCAGCATTCTTTACCCGTAGGGCAGCCCACAAACCAATGCCGACAGATACCACCCAATAGATGATGACGAACCAAATCAACATCGATCAATCACTCCCTCATGAATTTGCACAAATTATATGGCTTTGTCACTTATGTCACTAAATGAATATGGGGCAATCGATACCGAGCCTGTCTGACATAATTCAGAGGTGAATTCAGAAGATCAAAATCTAATCGAGCGCCAAAAATCTGACCTAGCCTATCAAAAAGCTATATTGGGTTCGGTATCACGAACTTTTGCGCTCACCATCCCCCTATTGCCCCGTCCAATGGAAGTGGTGGTAGGTAATACTTACCTACTGTGTCGCATTGTTGACACCATTGAAGATGCAGCAGAGATCTCCCCAAGCACCAAGCAAGAGCTCTCTGCCTTATTTTTAGAGGTCGTGCTTGGTTCTATTCCTGTAGCCTCATTTGTTGAGCCCTGCCTAAGCGCACTAAAAACGCACTCCAATGCTGATGAACTTGATCTGATCCACCACACGCCTGTTGTTTTGCGCATTTTTCATACCTTCACAAATAAAGATCGGATTGCAATTGCTCGCTGCGTATCCATCATGTCTGAGGGGATGTCCTACTTTCATCAACGCCAATCTACAGCTGGGCTAAAGGATCTAGCTGAATTTGAAAAATACTGTTATGTGGTAGCAGGGGTAGTTGGAGAGCTTCTTACTACTATTTTTGGCCAGCACTCAATTGAGTTTGCAAGGCAGATTAAGGGCCATGAGCAGTTAGCGATTGATTTTGGCCAAGCACTTCAGATGACCAACATTCTCAAAGATTCTCCAGAGGACCGTGCACGAGGGGTCTCATGGATGCCGGCCAATATAACGCTAACATCCCTGCTTAGCATTGCTTATAAAAAGCTTCAAAGCTCTCTTACCTATATTTTGCTGATTCCAAATAGCGAAAAGGGTATGAGGCAATTTTGCTTCTTAGCATTTGGACTTGCTGTCATGACTCTAGAAAAAATTGTGGCTCGCGAACAGATTCATCAACCAACATCAATCAAGCTTTCTAGAAACACGGTGTGGTTATTTTATGGATTCACTAAGATTGCTGCGTGTAGCAATCTCATGGTGAAAATATTTTTTCGAATCGCAGCTAGAAAGCTGAGAAAAATAAGTTCAGGAAGCCCTTAGATAGCACCTTCATGTTTTAAGAGCCAAATCTTGACCTGGCGATAAAAACCAGGGTTATTCTCTTTCATGAAGCCTCCAATACCCTGTGCTGACACCACTCGGTGACATGGCGTAATCAAGGGAAAGGGATTTGCGCCACAAGCCGTCCCCACCGCACGCGGTCCGCTATGAATTTTTTTGGCAATTTCTCCATAAGTCTGTGTATTTCCAACCTCAATATCTTGTGCGGCACTCCACACTTTTTGCTGGTGCAGCGTACCAGCGGGCTTTACTGGCAAATCAAACACAAAGCCTGGATTTTGAAAATATTGCTCGCACTGAATTGCAAATAACTGGGCCAAATCATTACTTGGACTCACTAAAACAGCATTGGGTGGCAAATAATCCACCTTTGAAATCATTAAGCTACCATCAATAAACTCTGTTTCCACCCCTAAACACCCAAATGGCGCAGATATAACGCAATATTCTCGTGTATTAGACTTCATCGCTGATTTGGAGGCGGTCATGTTGATAATTCTGACACAGATATCCGTATACATTCTGATGAATCTCAGGCACAGCGATAGCTAGCGAAACCGTACTTTGCTATATTGATTCTTCTTATCATTTTGTAGGTGTAATGAATGGACACTTTTTTTGATGATTGGCCCCTATTCGGGCAAATCGCTTTAGTCCTTTTTCTACTTGCTCTTTCTGGCTTTTTCTCAATGGCTGAAACAAGCATGCTTTCTGCTAATCGTCATCGCTTGCGTGCAATGGCACACAATGGCAACCGCGGTGCCGCTTTAGCAGAACGACTATTAAAGCGAATTGACTCGCTTCTCTCTGTGCTGCTCATTTCCAATAATCTCATCAATACTGTCTTACCTATTCTAGTCACTGGCATCGCCTTACATATTTTTGGCGACAGTGGCGTAGTGTTATCTATCGCTACATTAGTAGTGGCATTGCTCATCATCATCTTTAGTGAAATCACTCCAAAAGTAATTGGTACAGCATTTCCAGAAAAAATAGCTAGCACGGTTGGCTGGTTTATTCTGCCCTTGAACTATGTATTCAAGCCACTACTATGGTTTATCAATAGTTTTGTCTCGGGCTTGATGAAAGCATTCAGACTTCAAGCCTCTACTGAAAATAGAGCAATGAGTAAAGAGGAGTTACGCAGCTTAGTTCTAGAATCAAATCGGTTTGTGTCAACACAGCATCGTAATATTTTGCTTAACCTATTTAATCTCGAGAATATTTTGGTTGACGATGTCATGACTCCAAGATCCAAAATAGAAACGCTTGATTTATCAAGGCCAATTGATGAGGTAGTACAGCAACTAGAAACTTGCTATCACAATAAATTACCCGTTTGTGATGGAGATGCTGAACGCATCATCGGCATTCTTTCCGTTAAAAAAGCCTTGTCGCTACTTGGCAATTCCGAACTTCGTCATGCAGACTTTAAAGAGTTATTGAATGAGCCCTACTTTATTCCCAGTGGCACGCCAGTATTACAACAAATGCAGTTTTTTCAAGATAATCAACAGCGCTTGAGTCTAGTTGTGAATGAATATGGGGAAGTGCTTGGGCTAGTCACCTTTGAGGATATTGTTGAGGAACTCATAGGTGAATTTACAACCTCATTTTCCAATCTCTCTAACGAGCCACATTGGCTTGAAGATGGCACCTACCTTGCCAGTGGTACTGCCGCCTTGCGTGATCTAAATCGTCTACTGAATTTAGACCTTCCTCTAGAGGGTCCGCGTACATTAAATGGCCTCATCCTAGAAAGACTGGAGGCTATTCCTGATCATAATGTCAGCGTTCGTATCGCAGATGTTGTTATGGAAATTGTGCAGTTTGATGATCATAGTGTAAAAACAGTCAAACTCTACCGTCCGAATGGGCAGTCTAATAGCAATTGAGTGACTTACAGCATGACTCTCTGATTATTAGAACCTGGCACGAGATTACTGTTAATGCATTGAGGTCTAGAGCTAGCGATATTCACATCGAGCCTAGATTGCACCAGGGTGATGTCCGCGTCAGGGTCGATGGACAACTCATTAAACAAACTCAATACCCTATTCACTTGCACGAGCGTTTGATTACTCGTATCAAAATACTATCGCGCCTCGATATTGCAGAGAAAAGAGTTCCTCAGGACGGCCGCCTATTCATTGGGCATGATTTCAGCAAACCCGATACTCACTGCAGGGTTTCAATCATCCCTACTCTTTATGGAGAAAAAGCTGTTGTTCGCATATTGCCAAATAATTTAGAGGAATTATCTCTAGAAAAACTTGGTTTATTACCCGAGCAACTTCGCATATTCCGCAACGCCCTTCAGCAGACTAATGGTTTAATTCTTGTTACCGGGCCTACTGGAAGTGGCAAAACTCGCACTTTATATAGCTGTCTAAATCAACTCAATCAAGTGCATCGCAATATTTGCTCAATTGAAGACCCTATTGAAATTCAACTTCCAGGAATTAATCAGGTCGCCTACCACCCACGGGCTGGGTTAGATTTCCCCACTATTATTAGAGCCCTTCTCAGGCAAGATCCGGATGTCATCATGATCGGTGAAATCCGAGATAGTGCTAGCGCTCAATTGGCAATTCAGGCTGCTCAAACTGGGCACTTAGTCCTAAGTACGATTCACACTCGCAATGCATCAGGCGTTTTAGCCCGCCTCAATCATTTAGGAATAGATTCTGAGGCAATCGAATCTTGCTTACGCTGCGTTAGCTCTCAAAGACTATTACGTCAGCGTTGTACGAGATGCCTCAAAGATCTTAAAAATACTCATTGCCCTCAATGCAATAACACTGGATATTTTGGTCGAATAGGAGTTCATGAGGTCTTAGAAGGGGAGCAGATATTTTCGTCGGCACCCTATTTGGATCTTTATTCTGCGGGACTTGAATCTGTAAAAGCAGGAAACATTGATCAAGTCACACTTGATGCCGAGGTGGGAACTTGGCACTAGTAAACTACTTTTCAAATAGTGAGCTTAGTCAATCAGAGCAACTTCATTTTGCACATCAACTCCTCTCTTTGACTCAAGCAGGTTTGCCATTACTCAATGCCATAGAAATCATGATCCAATCCGCCCCAAAATCCTGGCAAGGGTGGCTAGAACAAGTACGCTTGCAATTACAACAAGGCAATAGTTTGTCCCAATGTTTGGGAAGTAAAACAGGAAAATTTTCGCCTAAATTTACTAATCTAATTAGAGTGAGTGAACGTTCCGGAGATCTTAGTTTGGCACTTGAAACTATTGCAAAGCAACTGGAATCGCAAATCGAATTACGTCGCAAAGTAGTTCAATCTCTTACCTACCCCTTGATAACTCTAGCTAGCTCAGTTGCATTAATTATTGTGATGATGCTTTGGGTAGTTCCAGTATTTAAAGATGTATTCGATAATTTTCATGCAGAACTACCTGTGCCGACATTGTTTTTGATTTCAAGCTCTCAAATCATTGAGAAATACTTTATTGAACTACTGATCATTGCAACAAGCGCCATTATTTCTTTCTTATTTTTATGGCACAAACTTACTTCTTTGCAGCGATATTGTGATCGACTTATTTTACGACTGCCGCTACTAGGTAATTTATTTAGACTGGCCACACTGGGAAACTGGTGCCGTACTTTAGGGCACCTAATCAATGCAGGCTTAGCACTTCCAGATGCGCTCAGGGTAACAGCGCAATCCTCTAATCACTGGGTAAGCCATGACTTTAGCGCTGAGGTATTTAAACACCTCACTAGAGGCTACCCAATCAATGAAGCGCTCATTAAATCAGATCCCTATGGGCTATTGATGGATACTGAAACCTTATTACTCCTTCACATAGCCGCACAAGGTGGATCATTGGCTCAAATGCTAAATAAGCGTGCTAAGTCACTTGATCAACAACTGAGTAGCAATCTGCAATCACTTAGTAGCCATGTAGAACCGTTCCTTATTCTTTTTATTGGCTTTCTGATCGGTGGACTAGTCATAATCCTGTATCTTCCTATTTTCAACCTAGGACAAATTGTTTGATAGATTTGGAAACATTGAACTTCATCGTAAAGCTATTTTTGATAATGAGCTTGCTCTACCTAGCTTATATTGATTGGAATACTTTTCGCTTACCAGACCATATCACCTTGCCACTAATTGCCACTGGAGTGATGTTTAACACCATTAGCGAGCCAGGATTTACCAGAACATCATCTGCCTTCATTGGCCTAATTGTTGGGTATGGGTTTTTATGGGCTGTTAATGCCGGCTATCGGCTTATACGAGGGCGCCATGGAATTGGTATGGGCGATGCCAAATTGCTTGCAGCACTTGGAGCATGGCTCGGATGGGCGGCACTCCCCAACATTCTTTTGATAGCCTCCTTGATCGGCTTGATTGGCGGCCTCGCCTGGCTAAAATTCAATAATCAAAAGTTAACGAAGGCCTTTCCATTTGGCCCATTTTTATCTATTGCTGGCATTATTGAGTTGCTATGGCCTCAGTTCATTCAAAACCTTCTGCCCAAGTTGATTTAACCACCCTAAAAGGAAAACTTCCCCTCATTGGTTTAACGGGGGGTATTGGCTCTGGGAAAACTACCGTAAGCGATCAGCTTGGGGCGCTTGGGGCGGGGATTATTGATACTGACCTTATTTCGCATGCAATTACCTTGCCGGACGGCAAAGCCATCCCTAGCATTAAGGCAACGTTTGGCTCAGAGTTTCTCAACTCTGAAGGTGCTCTTGATCGACCCAAAATGCGCACGCTGGTATTTAGCGATCCTGTAGCAAGGCAAAAGCTAGAGCAAATTACCCATCCCCTTATTAGAGAGGAGACCTACAGACTTGCTGCTTCTCTTGCAAAGGCAGGTGCTCCCTATCTTGTTTTTGTTGTTCCCCTCTTAATTGAGTCAGGCTCATGGCGCGATTTGATTGATTACCTGGTTGTAGTTGATTGCCCAGAAGAAAACCAAATTGCTCGTGTGATGCACCGCAGCAATATGCCACGTGAAGCGGTGATCGACATACTTAAGGCGCAAACTAGTCGCGAGTCCCGTCTTGCTGCAGCTGATGTCATCATCGAAAACCAGCAAGACCTGGACTCTCTCAAGAAAGCCGTTTTGAGGCTGCACCATAAAATACTAGAAATTAGGGATGGCCTGTCTAGTTCATCATCGAATATAGGCTTGTGATCGTCTACGAATACCCCTTCAATGAATTAGTTCGAAGCATGCTTCGACTTGAGTATTTGTTTGCTCGCTTTAACCATTTTCTAAGATCGGATGATCCTGAGCTTCACCATAACGCAATCGCCATATTATTTGATTTAGGTGATATTGGCTCTCGGGGCGATATTAAATCTTTGTTACTAAAAGAATTTGAGCGCCAAAAATATGCTCTCAATGGTTTACGCTCGTCTCAGAAAGTAGACCAAGAGGCTTTATTGCAAACCCTCTCTGAGATTGATAAGGCTGCACTGAATATCAATCAATCTATGGGTAAGCCAAACTCCGCCATTACTGAAAGTGAATGGCTTAACGCAATTCGTACTCGTCTCAATATTCCCGGGGGAACAAGTCCAATTGATTTACCTAGTTATCATGCCTGGAAAAATAGCCCCTCTCATCAACGCAGAGAGTTATTAGAAAATTATGTTGCCCCGCTCTTGCCATGGCACGAAGCATGTCAAATCTTTTTGCGCTTATTACGACAATCTGGCGAGGCAAAAGATGTTGTGGCACATCAAGGATCTTTTCAACAAGCGCCATCTGGTAAGGTATATCAACTAATGCGTATTGCCGTAGAAGATGATTCCTTATTTTCAGAAATTAGCGCAAATAAATATTTACTATCGATTCGCTTCCTTAAATCGGATCGGGATAAAAAGCCACAAATCGTCAATGTAGACGTGCCTTTTAGACTTACCCTTTGTCAGCTTTAAATCGTCAAAGACCTTAATTTTTCGAGCATGGGCCATGCTGCTGGCAATAAAGGCTCTACACTAGGCTTTACACATGATAGTGATTCCCAAGATAGGGCTTGTCCTTCTCGCCCCCGTGGAGTGCCCTGCCATGTACGAATGATGCTGACATGTAAACGCACATAAGCATGAGGATAATCATGCTCTAAAACCAACAACTCTTCACTATCTTGTATATCAATACCAAGCTCTTCTTGCAGCTCTCGCTTAAGCGCCTCAAACACCGATTCACCCGCCTCAATTTTTCCACCTGGAACTTCCCAGTAACCAGCATAAGGCTTGCCCTCGGGCCGCTGACCAAGCAGATAACGCCCTTTTGAGTCCAACAAAATTCCTGCGGCAACCTCGGTAACCGGGCGATCAAGTTTAGTCATTAAGAAAAAACTTTATTTAGCATTTGAACCGGCCCAGTGCTTAGCAAATTGCCAAGCGACACGACCAGAACGAGAGCCACGCTCTAATGCCCAAACCAATGCATCTGCGCGAGCAGATTCTATTTGAGCATCACTCAAACCAAAATGGCGCAACCAATGTGCCACGATTGCTAAATATTCATCTTGCTTGGGAGGATAAAAAGAAAGCCATAAACCAAAACGCTCTGATAAAGAAATCTTTTCCTCAACCACCTCACCAGGATGAATTTCACCATCATCACTATGAACGTAACCCTCATTATCTTTCATGTACTCGGGTAATAAATGACGCCTATTTGATGTGGCATAAATCAAAATATTGTCTACCTGAGCAGATACAGAGCCATCGAGTGCAGATTTCATAGCCTTATATCCAGACTCACCATCTTCAAAAGAAAGGTCATCGCAGAAAATGATAAAACGCTCTGGTCTATCTGCCAATAAATCAGTGATATCAGCTAAATCAGCTAAATGCTCCTTCTCAACCTCCACAAGACGCAAACCCTGGCTCGCGAATTCATGAAGGCTGGCTTTAATCAAAGAAGATTTTCCCGTACCTCGCGCACCCGTTAGCAAAATGTTATTAGCTGGCTTTTTCTGAATAAAGTTTTTGGTGTTTTCGCGAATCGCATCACGCTGGCGATCAATATTTTGCAAATCCTCAAAACTAATATCAGCCACATGCTTGACTGGTTGCAAAAAGCCAATACTGCCAAAAATACTATCTCGGCGACGCCACTTAAATGCAGTAGAAGATTGCCACTGCTCTTCTGTTATGGGCTTTGGTAAAAAAGTTTCAAGATGACTTAGGAGTCGATCTAATTTTTCATTCATCTGGCTGTTTCCTACGAACGGTAATCGGCATTAATGGAAACATAATCGTGTGATAAATCACAAGTCCACATGGTTTGCTGAGCTGTACCACGGCCTAAATCTATCTTGACCGTAATTTCAGCAGCTTGCATCACTCTTTGGCCATCTGCTTCCTGGTAGTCCGGGTTGCGACCGCCATTTTTCGCCACCCAAACATCTCCAAGCCACATCTGAACTTGGTTAACGTCGAGATCTGCGATGCCAGCATAACCAATTGCCGCAAGAATACGACCCAAATTGGGATCGCTAGCAAAAAAGGCGGTTTTTACCAATGGAGAATGCGCTACTGCTTCTGCAACCAAGCGGCATTCTTCTTTTGTTTTGCCACCCAAAACTTCGATCGTCATAAATTTAGTAGCGCCTTCACCATCTCTCACAATCATTTGAGCTAACTTACGAGCGAGATCAATCAATGCGGCTCTAACTACTTCAAAGCTAGGATCATCAATAGATTTAATCTGCACTGAAGACTGCCCGGTAGCCATGATGATGAACGAATCATTTGTGGAAGTATCGCCGTCAATCGTAATAGCATTAAATGAAAGATCGGCAACCTCTTGCGTCAACTGACTCAATAGTTCTGGAGCAAAACCCGCATCGGTTGCAATAAACCCGAGCATTGTTGCCATATTGGGGTGAATCATTCCGGCGCCTTTACAAATGCCGGTAATCGTTATTGGACCTGCCGGCGTCTGAATAGAGACTGAGCTTGCCTTTGGCTGGGTATCGGTCGTCATGATCGCCTGGGCAGCATCCAACCAATGATCACCATTTAAATCAGCCACTGCCTTAGGTAAAGCGGTTATTAGCTTTTCAATAGGAAGTGGCTCCAGAATCACGCCTGTTGAAAATGGCAGAATCTGTTCTGGATTTAAATTCAACTCCTTAGCGAGTGCATTACAGGTTGCTAATGCATCCCGCATACCCCTCTCGCCGGTGCCCGCATTAGCATTCCCGGTATTGACTACCAAGGCACGGATCTCTCCTTTGGCGCCATCCAAGGCTAAATGCTCACGACATACCTGGACCGGTGCTGCACAAAATCGATTTAGGGTAAACACACCCGCAAGCTGTGACCCGGGGGCCAGGGTCATTACCAATACATCTTTGCGATTTGCCTTTTTAATTCCAGCTTCGGCAGTGCCCATTTCAAAACCTTTAACAGGCTTTAGTTGATCTTTTTGAGGAAGCGACAAGTTAACTGGCATGGAATACTCAATAAAAAATTAAATAAAGGGGGCTCAGCCACCACCCCTACGAGTATAAAGATCAAATCGATTCATGAGCAGCTCCCTGTCATTTATAGTCAGTTCTTCAGCAAAAGAGAAGCAAATATCCATCACTGGAATATGTAGTAGAGCTATTTTTCGAGATGGCTTTGTTAACGCACTGATTTCCAGCAATGGCTTAGGGTGTGCATATATAGGCATACCATCTATGATCAGATTCGTAGAAGAATAATGTTCTCCCAGCGCTAAAGGTAGCCAGCGTATGAGATCCTCTGAAGAGCACCCCATTTCCCTTCTTATTTTCTGCATTTGAAATAATAGTTAACCACCAGCCACAGGCGGGCAAATTGCTAAAGCATCATTCTCCCTCAAAACATATTGGTCACGCTCGTGAGGCTTAATGTATATACCGTTAACCATGACTAAGTGGGCTGATTTAGAGGGGATGCCAAAGCGGGCAATCATATCGCCAATAGTGGCACCCTCTGGCACGTCTATATCTGCTTCAATGCCATTTTTTTTATTAGGGGGTAAGTAGACTGTCAGACTTGCGAATAGCTTTAAAGTAACTTGCATACCTCAAGCTTAATTCATCCAGGTAGACTGCGCCTGTCCTTTAGCCAAATAGGCCTCCATTATCTTAGTTGGATCGCTTAATAAAATATCTTTCCAAGCTCCCAAAGCAATTTTCCCTTGAATTAGACCTCTCAACACCCCAATATGCTCAGCAGTTCCCACGCAAGTTGCACCAATTAAAACATCGCCTAGAAACTCTAAGCGAATATATTTATTTAACTTCTTGTCAACTATCTCTACGTGTTGGCCCTCTCTAGAGCCCGACCACAAACCAAAAGAGGAGGATATCAAGCCTAGAGTGTCGAGAATATTGATTTGAAGCGCGCCCAAGCTCTCGACATCTCCCCCGGTCATATTAATCGCGGCAATTCGAGCTTGGTCAGCAGCATTTGGTTGAATAG
>JALRHB010000240.1 GCA_023253245.1 Polynucleobacter sp.
ATTCTAATTCTAATTTATTTAGATTGTCTTTATGAAGTTTTTCTAATTCTTCAGTAGATAAATTAGCAGCAACTAATAATGCTTTTTTTCTTTCAAATTCAGCATTTTCAGCTTCAATTTTTAACTGATTTTCAGTCTTTGTTGCATCAATATTTTTTTGCTTTATTTCTTTAGCTAACTTTTCAGCATTTTCTAAATCTTCTCTAAACTTTTCACCTTGCTCTCTTGCTAATTTATTTCTTTCTTCAGCTTCTTCTTTCGCTTTTTCTCTAGCATCGTTTGCATCTTCTTTTGCTTTTTCTTTTGCTTCTTTAGCATCTTCAATAGCTTTGTCTTTTGCTGCTTTTCTTTCAGCAACTACTTCTACTTCTTGTGAACGCCTTAACGCTGCTCTTTCCTTGTAAGAATTAGATAATATTTCATTTTGCTTTTTAAAGAAATCGTAGGATGATTTAGTCAGTTCCTCTTGTTTTGCTATAACATCATCACTAGCATCACTTGCCTTTAACGCAGCTAAAGTGTCACGCTCTCTTAAAAATGTAGCTCGAGCTAAAACAGCATTCTTTTTATTTAATGCTACTTCTTCTTCTTTATGTTTTAAAGCTAATTTTCTTAACTCCTCAGAACTAGCTCCAGCCGCCTTAGCTAAATTATATTGGTGGTCATTATAAGTCTGTAATTTAGTAGAACTTTGTGAAGCCTGTAAACTTTGATTTTTTAATGCTTTTGTGTTGTGTTCAGCTGCCTTAGTAGCCTTTTCATTTGCATCAGATGAATCTTTAAAGAATTTAATTAACTTATATCCACCAATTAACAAAGCAGCAATAGAAGCTACTACTACACCAATAGGATTAGCAGCCATTGCAGCATTCCAAACATATTGAGCAGCAGCACTTGCTTTTTGAAATACTGTTGTAGATTGTATAGCAGTACCTAATGCTCTAACACTTTTAGCACCCTCTGCGATTGTTTCTACACCTTGACTAATAGCCATTGCAGATTGAACTTTTAAGATAGCTTGTTCTACATCTTCA
>JALRHB010000241.1 GCA_023253245.1 Polynucleobacter sp.
TGGATCTTTGATGTTCTGATACTGCTGCCACACCGTGTTCTCATACTGCTTGGGGTGTAGCGTTTGCAGCTCATCCATGATGCTGCCTTGAATTGAATAAGCTTGCTCTGTCGCCTTGGTCCAGTCCGACATATCAACAGAGGTGTCACCGACTTGCACCGTGTTCGCAGGTGGCACGTCAACGGTTGACGCTTTCATCTTAGGTTTAGGCATAGGCAAAGCCTTAGCTGTTTGCTCTCCAATGTCTGTTTTTGTTAAAGCTTTACCAATTGTAGGCGTCACAGCGTCATCCACAATGAACCGTTCAAGGTTCTTTGCAGCCTGTGTTACTAGCTTATTAACGATGCCCATTAGAAGTTCCCACCTTTCAGGTCTTGTAATAATATCTTGTAGTCGTCTAGCTGATCATATGCGTCAGCCTCATCCATTGTCATGCCATTGACTTTCCTAAACTCAGAGTTTATGAAACGTCTAGCGTCCTCTGGCAGTCTGTTGAACTGAAGCTTGTAATACTTAGTTGCGTCTTCTTCTGAAAGCTCTGACATTATATTAGCTTTAACATCTTTAACAACGTTGCGAATCGCTTGTCCAATGACCAGTCGTTTGGCTATGATATCCAGTGCTTGGTAATCAGGATCTGCCATAATCTCACGCATCACTGGTAAGATTTCCTTGTTAGAATCTCTAACAATCTTTGTATCAATCTCTTTGTTACCCGTTGACGCACCATACGCTGAGTATGGATTGATACTAAGCTTGATGATCTCTTTCTCTTCAGCAGTCTTGTTAGGAATCTCACGAACACCGATCATTCGGTTAAAGACTTCACCCTCTTTGTAAATCCTATCGGTTTCTTTAAACCGTGGTGTAGCCTCAGCCAACTGCTCTTTGAGAATGGGCAGCCTATTCATCAATCGCTGTGAGAATGCGTCAGTGAATCCACCCTCACCTTGCATGATGTTGGGATCTCTAGCGATAGTGCCATCTTCTCTGAACATATCCAACACATCGTACACTTGCTTGACAACAAACG
>JALRHB010000242.1 GCA_023253245.1 Polynucleobacter sp.
CGAGGGTTTGCGCCTATGGGACGCCATAAGCGCCAAGGATGCCGCCCGCTACGACGCCGGGGCGCTTGACCATCGGTGGCACGGTTTCGGAAAGTCAAAGACCGTAGTAACCATTGGCACTTTGCTGATGCACGCAAAAGCTGGTGGGTATGTCGAGTCGCTGACGTTCGAGCCCGACCCGGCGTTTGCCGAGGATGACCAGGCCGTACCGGGCGCAAGCATCATGGAGAGAGCACGAGGAATCAAGCCGTGGAATTTGCCGGGGTTCGCTGGCCGGCTGTACAACTGGATCGAGGGACAATGCCTATATCCCAAGCCCACGATATCAGCAGGCGCTGCGCTGTATGTGCTGTCGTGCCTGGGTGGGGTTCGGCATCGGGACGCCAGGGACGGCATGGGCTTGAACCTGATGATCTTCAGCGTCGCTGGGTCTGGCACCGGCAAAGAAAGCGTTTTCCAGGCGATCACCAAGCTTTTCTCGCGCGTCAAGGTCTCACAGGCCATGCACGGCAAGATCAAGTCGGAGCAGGAAATCTACCGGAACCTGCTGCGCCACCAATCGGCTTACTACCTGATCGACGAAATCGGGATCATGCTGCAAAAGATCGCGCAGGCCAGTAAGAGCGGCGGGGCCATATACCTGACTGGCGTCATTGGCGCACTGATGGAAATCTACTCCAAGTCCACAGGTATCCTGACAATCACGGGCGACTTGAAAGAGGAAATCAAGACGAAGCTTAAGGACGAGGTGGCAAAGCTCTACAAGCGCCTCGATACCGGGGATGGCAAGGCTGCTGAGATCGAGCTAGAGATCGCGCGCTCGCTGAAGTCAATCCAAGACGCCGACCAAGGCATCCTAGAGCCGTTCCTTAGCCTCATGGGAACCACGACGCCTGACACGTTTGATGCGACGATCACGCCGGACAATGTGAAAAACGGTTTCGTCGCACGCGCCCTAGTGCTGCGAGAAGACAACACGAACCCGCGCAAAAAAGAGGGCTTCTCAACAGTCGAGC
>JALRHB010000243.1 GCA_023253245.1 Polynucleobacter sp.
CCTGCGGATTACATCAGCCACCTCGCCCGGGCCTTCGACCGCGAGCAAGCGCCCGCAGCGAAAGACGCGATGGCACAAATCCTGACAAACAGCTACATGAGTGCCACGGGTAAACGTCCGATTTGCCAGGATACGGGTATCGTTAACGTGTTCTTGAAGATCGGTATGGATGTGCGCTTTGAAGGCTTCAGTGCAGGGCTTGACGACGCGATCAACGAGGGCGTTCGCCGCGGCTACGCGATGGCCGGTAACCCGCTGCGGGCAAGCGTCGTGGACGACCCGCAATTTAGCCGTAAAAACACAAAAGACAATACCCCGGCTGTCATCAGCGTGCAAATGGTGCCGGGCGCCACGGTCGACGTCATCGTCTCCGCAAAGGGTGGCGGCAGCGAGAACAAATCAAAATTGGTCATGCTCAACCCCAGCGATTCTTTGGTGGACTGGGTCCTGAAAACAGTGCCCACCATGGGCGCAGGTTGGTGCCCACCCGGCATGCTGGGCATTGGCATCGGCGGGACCGCTGAGAAGGCCATGCTGAGTGCCAAAGAGTCCTTGATGGAGGATTTGGATATGTACGAATTGCTGGAAAAATCCAGTAAGGGCCAAGCACTGACCCCCGTCGAA
Source organism: Polynucleobacter sp. (assembly GCA_023253245.1). Taxonomy (GTDB): domain Bacteria; phylum Pseudomonadota; class Gammaproteobacteria; order Burkholderiales; family Burkholderiaceae; genus Polynucleobacter. Next base: position 625 of record JALRHB010000243.1, read on the forward strand.
GAGCTCCGTTTGGAACTCTACGAGAAAGTCAATGCATTGGGCATTGGCGCGCAGGGTTTGGGCGGCCTGACCACGGTGCTCGACGTGAAAATCAAGCAGTATCCCACCCACGCTGCCAGCAAGCCTGTAGCCATGATTCCCAACTGCGCCGCCACACGCCACGCGCATTTCGTCATGGATGGCTCAGGCCCGGTCTACCTGACGCCACCGAGTTTAGACACCTGGCCCAAGGTCAATTGGATGCCCAACACGCAACAAAGTAAGCGGGTCGATTTAAATACCTTGACGAAGGAAGAAGTCGCCAGCTGGAAGCCCG
>JALRHB010000244.1 GCA_023253245.1 Polynucleobacter sp.
TCATCAAATCTATTTGAATGTTACCTTTGGTACGCACAAGTCGGAGAAATATATCTCTCGGATTATCCATGTATGGTATTCGTCCGATCCTTTTAAAGTGTTTCAACTCGCGTACCTTTAGGGAAGCGGCTCTTTTTGACGTTCTTCTTCTTCGGAGGGGATGGTGTCGCGACGTTCATGAAGTTTTCGAGGTTTTTAGCAAACGCGTTATTTAATTCGTTTAGTTTCTTGTTTAATTCAACTTTTCTTTGCGACTTCCACGTCCTCACAGTAGTCTTCTTAACCTGATCCACACCTTTCTTAAACGGCACACCTTTCTTATTCTTTTTAAGATCTAAGGCGTTTATGATCTTCTGCATTTCGACAACGTTTTTATTGAGTGGCTGCATGACGTTCTTGTATTTTGTCATCCATTTATCTCCATACAACTTCTCTATGTTAGATTTCACACTCGCGTTGTTCAGACCCCTCTTTTTGTAGTTATTTGCGGTAATATTAGCCGTTTTCGTCTTCGTCTTCGTCTTTGTCGGTTGTCGACGCACAGGTGCGGGCATCTTTAATTTTTCGCATAACGTGTCGACTGTATCTGTGTCCGATACGGAGATGTTCTTCGTCATAGCCACGGTAGTCAGGTACTCTTTCGAGTACGACTTGCATGGATGACCATTCACTGCGAAATTACCATACACATGTTTCTGAATGCGTTCGCACAGCTCCGACTTTGTGGTGGTTGATTTGAGGTTCATTATACCGATTTTTTTAGCCAAGGACATGAGCTCGGGTTTTGAATGTGACATACACATTTTCTTGGATATCAATATTTTCTTATTTTTATCGTAGCTGATATTTTTAGTGTTTTTTTCAGAGACGACAACTTTTGCCACACGCCGCTTCGTGACACGATCGACCACATCGACGCTCGTGAGACGCGCGCATTG
>JALRHB010000245.1 GCA_023253245.1 Polynucleobacter sp.
CTTTAAACATATAAAAACAATACTCTCTTTATAAAAAAATACAATATTTAGTAAAAATTTTTATATTGACAACAATATATAGATATTATAAATTTATAGGTCCTTCTGTTTATTTCGTAAATATTTGTTATTGCGAAACTTCAAATAATAAGAGTTTGAGTTACTCTACAGTGACTGATTTTGCTAAATTTCTTGGTTTATCAACATCTGTTTTTTTAGATAATGCAACATGATAGGCTAATAATTGCACTGGAATTGAATGGACGATGGGTGACAGGATTCCTACATGTCTATTGGTTCTAATAACATGAATACCAGTTTCAGCATCAAAATGACTATCGGCATCTGCAATTACAAAAAGCTCTCCCCCTCTAGCTTTAACCTCTTGCATGTTTGATTTTACTTTTTCTAATAATTTATCATTGGGAGCAATCACAACAACAGGGAGGTCTTTATCCACCAATGCTAAAGGGCCATGTTTTAATTCACCAGCCGGATATGCTTCCGCATGAATATAAGACACCTCTTTTAATTTTAGTGCTCCTTCGAGAGCAATAGGGTAATGTAATCCCCGTCCTAAAAAAAGAGCATTAGATTTTTGACTAAATTTTTTTGCCCATGCTTTAATTTGTGGCTCTAAATTTAATGCTGTTTGAATATGTCCAGATAATTTTCTTAGTTCTTCTATGTAGGCCAATTCATTTTTCTTTGTAATTTTTTTTCTTTGTTTTGCAAAAATTAATGCTAAAACAAAAAGGCAAACTAATTGGGTCGTAAATGCTTTTGTTGAGGCGACCCCGATTTCAACTCCTGCTCTGGTATAAAGAACATTATTTGATTGTCTAACTATGGCACTTTCTTGAACATTACAAATAGTTAAAGAATTTTTATTTCCATTTTTCTTAGCTTGTTTCAATGCTTCCAG
>JALRHB010000246.1 GCA_023253245.1 Polynucleobacter sp.
GTCAATTACCCTAAGTGCTCTGCCCGAGTAATAAGGAAATCTAGCTTTTAGCCTACCAAAGAAAGTCCCTTTATCTTTAGGGATATATCCAATGCCATCTGCTTGAGCAGCACCAGAGATACGCTCTTGTTGATACTTGTCTAGATAAATGTCTGAATCTACAAAGTCATCAATATCAATGCTGACAGTGGCCCTACGACCAAAAGCAGCCATCTTACTATTAGAACCTGCAATATTAACTGTGCTTGAAAAAGCACTTACCTTCTTCAGAACAGGGTAAGCTAGGAAACCTTTAGGAAGATTAGCTGCATTAGTTACAAAGCGGAGTGTCTTTGTCCCTTTATCAAAGTTTGTCTTATCTTGGCAGGTGGCAAATGTGTTGAAACACTTACGAATACCAGTGGTCCCTAGAAGGGCTGCACAAAGACCAAGACCATAAGACAACAAGCAATAGTCAATATCAATCTCTACATACTGGATAGGCTCTCTAGTCGCCATAGACATACACCTCCATACCAATACTCATGTAATTGCCGTCAGAGTCAAATGAGGGGGACATTGTGTTATTCTCTTTACGCCAGACATAGGCTACATCGGTATCATAGTTTACTGGTGACATGGCCCATACAAAAGCTAAGCCCATATTATAGTGGTTTCTGAAAGGTTCTAAATCACCTAAAGCAAATTCTGTTTCTACTGCAACAAGGTTAATACCTGTCTCGCCACCAGTATATTGGATACGGTTACCTAAGAACTGACCACCTACAGTTGTTGCAGTGAGGAGTTGGTAAGTTTTACAGGCCCAAGTGGGTGTATAGGGGGCTATTACTCCATAAGGAAATGTGAACCTCTCACCAACCATAAACACTGAAACATATGGGTAAGAAGTAGAATCTGCAATGTATAGTCGAATATATCTGTAG
>JALRHB010000247.1 GCA_023253245.1 Polynucleobacter sp.
CAAACATTTACTGTAAAAGTAGATGGTCAAGAAGTTGAGGTGACGCAAGAGGAACTCATCAACGGCTATTCTCGTCAGCAAGATTATACGCGCAAGACACAAGAACTCTCTCAACAGCGTAAGACTATTGAGCAGCAGCAAGCAGAGTTAGCGCAAAGAGATGCGATATATTCGCAGTTGTTACCGAAGATGGAAGCCCAATTAAAGGGCGAACTGGCTAACGAACCAGATTGGAACGCTTTGTATGAAGATGATCCTGTTGGTTATGTTCGCGAAAAACAGCTTTGGGATGAAAAGAAAGAAAAGATTAAAGCTGTAGCAGCTGAACAACAAAGACTTCAACAAGAAGCCTTAGTTAAACAGCAAGAACAAATTGATAAATATGTTCAATACGGCAATCAAAGACTTCTTGAAATAATCCCAGAATGGCAAAACCCTGAGGTTGCTGCCAAAGAAAAAGCTGCTATTATCGAATATGCTATAAGGGAGTTGGAATATACTCCTGAAGAGATACAACAGGTTTATGACTATCGTGCTTTGCTTGGTTTAAGAAATGCTTGGTTAAACTCTCGAACAGTTGAAGCCACAAAGAAAAAACCAACACAAAAAGCACCAGCAAGAGTTGCTAGACCTGGTACGACTAACCGACCAAAAACGACAACACCTGTGAAAAGAGCAAAACAAAGGTTGGCCAAAACTGGGAAAACCTCAGATGCGGCTAAAGTATTTGAACAATTAATTTAAAGGATAAAAAATGGCTAAAGTAACAAACGCCTTTGATACATATACAGCTACTGCTGACAGAGAAGATTTAAGTAATATTATTTACAACATTTCTCCAATGCAAACACCGTTTATGTCATCAATCGGTAAAAGAAATATTAAAAACGTAGTATTTGATTGGCAGACAGAAAGTTTAC
>JALRHB010000248.1 GCA_023253245.1 Polynucleobacter sp.
GTGAAACAGGTTCCAGTCGAGCCCGTATTCGTCAATGGGTTGCCGCAAGGCAGCAATGGTGGGTGCCCAGGGGCTAGAGAGTGGTTGCCCGGTACTGAGGGCTCGCACATCGGCCCGATACAGTGCCAGTTGCTCCAACCGTTGCCCAGCACTGGCGTTGCCCTCATCGGCCAAATCATCGGCGGTTCGTGCAAAGTGATAAATCGCTGCCACTGCAGGGCGCAGGGTGGGCGGGCACAGCCAACTGGCGACGGGAAAATTCTCGTAATGTTCGACAGGCACGGGGGGTGGCATGGGCCTATTGTGCCGTTAAGTCTCCCTGTTATTGCTCCGGACTATGCCCCTACCGGTGCAATAGATCGCCTGCGCTTTTCAGGTATGGCCACGGGCCGATTACAATACGCGGTTTTCGTGACGACATGCTCTGGTGTGACGTCACGCGAATTCTGGCCATTTGTGGCCAATGCGCGGGTGGCGAAATTGGTAGACGCACCAGGTTTAGGTCCTGACGCTCGTTTAGAGCGTGCCGGTTCGAGTCCGGCTCCGCGCACCACCGAATTTGTGTATCCAGTCATGCGGCACGCCGCTGCATGGGCTGTCAAAGCATCCACTAGGAGTGAACACCATGGCGATTAACGTTGAAACGCTGGACGGCTTGCAGCGCAAACTCACGCTGAGCTTGTCGGTCAGCGAAATTGGTCAAGAAGTTGAGTCTCGCCTCAAGCGTTTGGCCAAATCGGTCAAGATGCACGGCTTCCGTCCAGGCAAGGTGCCCATGAGCGTGGTGGCTCAGAGCTACGGTATGTCTGTGCAGTATGAAGTCACCAACGACAAAGTCGGTCAGGCATTCAACAAGGCTGCGATCGAAGCCCAGTTGCGCGTGGCGGGCCAGCCCGAGATCACCGAAAAAGAAGGTGCTC
>JALRHB010000249.1 GCA_023253245.1 Polynucleobacter sp.
GAGAAGAACTCTTACAAGGTGACTGCAGAGGTTGTTGATAACGACGTTTACCGGGGAAACCAGCGTCAGATTCTTGATGAACCTAGTACGCAGGACATCACAATCAAGATCAACGCTGTCCCTAGCTCACCTGAAAACCCTACCTTTCTGCCTGCTCACGGGTTCACTCACTACGACCCTGAGACTATTGCTCATGCCCGTATGTCGCTCCGTGAGGGTGCCGATGGTCGAGAGTACATGCTGATTGAAGAGTTGCAGTCTGACCTCTTGCAGAAGAAGGCTATTGGCCCTCGTGGAGAGGTCAGTCTGGATGAAGCCTACAAAGAACTTACGGATGTTCGTGCTAACGAGATTCTTAAGAACGAAAAATTTGGCCCAATCTACCAAGAGAATAAAGAGTACTTTGATGGTGTCTTTAGGTTTGTAGCAGAACAATCTCGACTCCAGAAGTATAAGGAGCTTGGGATCAGTGCACCTCCTGAGGAATTGCAGAACCTTGAGGCACTTCGAGAGAAGGTCTTGGGGATGGGCGAGGCTATCTACAAGAAGAATGGCCCCAACAAGGACTTTGCCGCTCTCAGTGCAATGATGCAAGAAGACGCTTTTGAGGCTGGCTTCCTCATTGAACGACGTAAAGCTGCTGTAGCTAAGGCTCCTATTGATGATGATGCGGACACTGTTCGTATTGCTCTGCAGTCAGCCATGGCAAAAGCACAGGACTCTGATGTAACCTCTCTGGTTATCCCTAACTTGGAGAGAATCGTTACTGCAGAGAGAGCCAGAGTTGGCACGGCTGCTTACGAGAACTACATGAAGCCCGGCAGTGGCTTTCAGAAGACGTACGTTTCTGGTGTCAACAAGTTTGTGAAGCAACTTCAAGCAGAATACGGCGATGGTGTTA
>JALRHB010000024.1 GCA_023253245.1 Polynucleobacter sp.
GTCGCTTTATTCGTCATTCCGGATGGAGCCCAGATTATGTGGACCGGCTATTTAAACGCGGAACTGCCCGCTTTTCTGAGGATCTCGTCCATGAGCGACTCATCCCTCAAGGCCCTATAGCGAGACTAGAGAACCCAATGCTTCACTATAGCTTCATGAATTATTCGCAAGTCTTACAGAAAATTGATCGCTATTCGACTGCTTCAGCAGAACAGGCTTTTGCCAAAGGCAAAACTAGTAACCCCCTAAAAGCAATACTTCATGGAATGTGGTCCTTCTTTCGCACCTATTTTCTGCGTGCCGGCTTCTTAGATGGGGCCCATGGTTTTGCTCTAGCCATCTCTAATGGGCAAGGAACCTACTATCGGTATATCAAGTTATGGCATCTTCACCAAGATGCGCAAAACAAACACCGCCCAGATTCAAAATGATTTCAATTCTTCTGGCTACTTACAACTGGCCGCAAGCCCTAAAGCTGTCGCTTGAGTCACTTGCTACTCAAACAGATTGTGATTTTGAAATCATCATCGCCGACGATGGCTCAAAGAGTGAAACGCGAGATCTAATCGAAAAGATCAAACCTCAATTTCCCGTGCCCATCACCCATCTTTGGCAAGAAGATTTAGGCTTTCGCAAAACACGCATCCTCAATCAAGCTATTACTGCAGCCCATGGGGATTATCTTGTCTTCCTAGATGGTGACTGCATTGTTCAGCCTGATTTTGTAGCGCAGCATCGCTCTCTGTCGAAACACGGATATTTAGTCACTGGTAGTCGTGTTTTATTAAACGAAAGGCTCACTAAAGAATTGCTTTCCTGGCCCAAATGGAATTATTCCTATTTTTGGAAAAATCTCCTTAATTTTCGGGCTTCTGGGGGAATTAATAAATACTGGCCACTGAAAATAAAATTGGGTGATAGTTTTTGGCGCAACTATAGAAAGTTTGTTTGGCGTCGCATTAAGGGTTGCAATATGGCCTGCTGGAAGACTGATGCCCAGGCTATTGGCGGTTTTGATGAGAGTATGACTGGCTGGGGCCATGAAGATGCGGATTTTGTTTTTAGGCTCCAGAACTCTGGGCTCATTCGCAAATCTGGCTCTTGGTCCACCGAGGTTCTTCACCTACATCACCACATCAACGATCAATCACATGCAGCAGAGAATGCACGTCATGTACGCGAAAAGATTCTTGCCAAGGCAAATCAATAAATAGATTGATAAAAAAAACTCATGCCCTCTTTTTCAAATCTAAAACCAAAAAAAGTTTTATTCATTGCTACCCGCCAAATTGGTGATGTTCTTGTCACCACACCCGCAATAGAAAAGGCGCGAGAGCTTTGGCCAAATGCCGAATTTCATTTTTTGGGCTATCGGGGAAAAATAGATATGCTCAAAGGCAACCCCAATATCAGCAGACTAATTGAAACATCGGATCGACCTGGTCTAATTGAATATCTCCACCTAATTGGACGACTCTTACAACGTTACGATTTAGCTATAGTGACTCAGCCAAGTGATCGCGCTTACCTCTACGGCCTTCTGGCAGCACGTCACAGAGTAGGCGTTTTGGGGGGGCATCCACAAGGACTTGCAGAACAAGATACGAGTAAACGCAGTAAAAGTGAAAAGCAAAATGCCTGGAAAAAATTAATCTCCATGCATACTGTCGATGTAGATTACTTTGCTCAACATGTGATTGCTGAAAAGCTGCGTTTGCTTGAGGTGTTTTATCAAAATCCTCGCGATGTATTCAATAAGGCAATTTCAGTAACCCCTCCTATTGGAGAGCCGCTTTCGGCAGGTGTTGCCAAGCAACTCCGCTCACCCTATGTAGTTATTCACCCTGGCCCCTTAACGGCCTATAAGCGTTGGCCTTTAGCCTATTGGCAGACCCTCATCACTTGGATAGTCAAACAAGGTTGGCAAGTGGTTCTAAGCGCCTCGCCTGCCAAGCAAGATTTACAACTTAATCACGATATCTTGTCCTTGCTCGATCCAGAGATTCGCCAAAATGTGGTCAATACACTCGGCGAACTTTCTATTCCCCAAGCTGGCACCTTGATTCGCGGGGCACTTGCTTATATTGGCGTAGATACATCCATTACCCATTTAGCAGCAGCATGTAATATTCCAACAATAGCCTTATTTGGGCCCACCCCACCTACAAACTTTGGGCCATGGCCTAATGGGTTTATGGGCGAGCAGCCCTATCTGTTACGAGCCCGTTCTCAAACTGTTGGAAACATCACTATTTTACAAGGTCCTGGAGAGTGTGTCCCTTGCCGCAAAGCCGGGTGTGAGGACAAGGCAACTAGTAATAGCGAATGCCTAGATCAACTAGAGCCCGCGCAAGTGATAGAGGCGCTGCAACAAGCCACTAAGGTATAAAAATTGTCCTTGTTAGTGATACTGAACTTGCACTGCATTACTCTGCTTGGCTGCCAAAATTTGATTTAAGCTATGCAAGCAAGCATCATCGGGGTAAATACGCAACTCCTCAGGAAATTGCATTAAACAAGCCCCGCCGCTAGTGGTCACTGCCGCAGTCAGCATCAATCCTTTGATGCCCTCGTTACCGCTAGACATCGCAGTAATAGCGGGCCCTAGTTTTGGATCGCGCACTCGATTGCTCATCAAATAAGGTCCAAGTTGACTGCGTAAAGACTTTAGATCTATTCCTGCCTCAATATTGAGATGGACATTTCGGGCAAACCGCATACGAGCGCCAGTGATATCCATCACTGCCTCAGAAACAATTCTCATGCCACCAGAAAACTTATCTGGCGTGACATTCACTTTGGCAACCAATAATTCATCTTCTTTCAGCCAAGAGCGATTTGGTTCATAGACTTCGCTGTAAAGTGTTACCTCAATAGCGGCAGTACCATCATCAATTGTGGCAATCATCATGCGTCCACGCTGACCAGTGAGCATACGGGCGGAAGTAATGATTCCAGCAATGAGCTGATCTTTGCCTTCGGTGACTTTTGCTAGTGGCTGACGAATAAAGTGTGATGTTTCCTCTCGATAAGCGTCAAACATATGCCCGGTTAAGCAAAGGCCTAAAGCAGTCTTTTCCTCTTGCAAACGCTTTTTCTCAGACCAAACTGGCTCACGTACTAGCTCTGGCAGGTGGCGGTCAGATTCTCCAGCCACCTCAAATAGACTAACCTGATTAATAGAAGCTTCGGCCTGCTCTGCAGCTTCAATAGCACGCGCTAAGGAAGCTAATAAAGTAGACCGAATATCGTACAAATTTCCACCAACAGGAACGCTATCTTTGTACAAGCTATCAAAAGCACCTGCACGCATTAAAGCCTCAATTGCACGGCGATTGACTTGTCTGCGATCAACACGCGCACAAAAATCAAATAGATCTTTAAATGGGCCACCACTTTCACGCGCCTTAACTATCGCTTCAATAGCTGCCTCACCAGTTCCCCTCACTGCTCCTAAACCATAGCGAATATGGCTAATAGGCGCATCGGGAGCAGCATCAGGAGCTCGTAATGGCGTAAATGCATACACGCCAGTATTAATGTCAGGTGAAAACACTCTAATTTGGTTTGCCAAACAATCGTCGTACAGAATCTTCACCTTGTCGGTGTCATCCATAGCAAGCGATAAGTTGGCCGCCATAAATTCTGCGGGATAGTAGGCTTTTAGCCAGGCTGTTTGATAAGCTAAAAGAGCGTAAGCAGCAGCATGCGATTTATTAAAACCATAACCCGCAAAACGCTCCATCAAGTCATAGATTTCATTTGCTTTCGCTTCACTAATCCCGCCAGCTTTGGCCCCATCACTAAAAATCTTACGATGTTGCGCCATCTCTTCTGGCTTTTTCTTGCCCATGGCACGCCGCAACATGTCGGCACCACCCAATGAGTAGCCCCCAATAATCTGGGCCATCTGCATTACCTGCTCTTGATAAACCATGATGCCGTAGGTTTCTTGCAAAACAGGTTCGATACGAGGATCTGGGTACTCAACTTTTTGACGGCCGTGCTTTCGCTCAATAAAGTCCGGAATAAGATCCATAGGCCCTGGGCGATATAAAGCAACGAGCGCAATAATATCTTCGAAACGGTCTGGTTTAGCCTCTCGAAGCATGCCTTGCATGCCGCGGCTTTCAAGCTGGAAGACGGCGACAGTATTCGCGTTTTTCAGAACCTCAAACGCTCGTTGATCATCTAATGGAATTTCACCGATACTCCAGTTCTGACGATCGGCATGAAGGGTTTTAATCCATTTTTCAGCAGCCGCCAAAATTGTCAAGGTCGTTAATCCCAGGAAGTCAAACTTCACCAGGCCGATTGCTTCAACATCATCTTTATCGAATTGACTAATGACGGAGCTACTATCTTGGTCCTTAGTTTCTTGGGTATAAAGCGGGCAAAAATCCGTCAAGCGTCCAGGGGCAATTAATACTCCTCCAGCATGCATGCCCACATTTCGGGTCATGCCTTCTAGTTGTTCTGCTAAGGACAGAAGTTGACGAACTTCATCTTCATTTTTCTCTCGCTCAGCTAATTGCTTCTCTTCCTTTTTAGCCATCTCAATGGTCATATATTGGCCAGGCTTGTTAGGAACTAACTTCGCAATACCATCAACAAAGTTATAGCCCTGTTCGAGCACGCGGCCTACATCTCGAATAGCTGCACGTGCTGCCATCGTTCCAAAAGTTGCGATCTGACTAACTGCCTCTTTCCCATACTTATCTTTGACGTACTGAATAACGCGGTCACGCCCGTGCTGACAAAAGTCGATATCAAAATCGGGCATTGATACCCGCTCTGGATTAAGGAAGCGCTCAAACAGCAAGTTGTAGCGCAGTGGGTCAAGATCGGTAATACCCAGTGAATAAGCCACCAAAGAACCAGCACCCGATCCGCGACCGGGACCTACTGGCACTCCATTATTTTTTGCCCAGTTAATGAAATCTGCCACGATTAAGAAATAGCCCGGAAAGCCCATCTGTGAAATCGTTTTCACTTCAAATAGTAGGCGCTCGTGATAACGCGCCTCTTCCTTAGCCCGAACCTGTGGGTCTGGGAAATTACGTTCCATATGACGTTTTAAACCGGCCTCAGACTGAGCCAATAAATACTCATCCAAGGTAATTCCAGGTGGGGTAGGAAAATCTGGAAGACGTGGTTGACCAAGGGTCAAAGAGAGATTGCAACGTTTAGCAATTTCAACCGAGTTGGAGAGTGCCACTGGTAAATCTGCAAAGCGCTTCTCCATCTCTGCTTGAGACAAGAAATATTGTTCTTCATTAAATTTTTTCTGGCGACGGGGATTACCCAACAACTCGCCTTCAGCAATACAAACGCGTGCTTCATGTGCCGTGAAATCACTCTTTTGCATAAACTGCACAGGGTGTGTGGCAACAATCGGTAAATCGAGATCACTCGCAAGATGACAAGCCAATTGCAGATGCTTTTCATCCTGCGGATGACCGCCACGTTGTACCTCAATATAGAAAGCATTTGGAAATAACGCTTCCCAGCGTTTAGCTGCTTGCTTCGCCAACTCTTCTTGACCAGCCAAGAGGGCCACTCCAACATCCCCCAAACGGCCAGCAGACAGAGCAATGAGCCCATCAGATAAGGTTTTCTTTGCCGCCTTATCTTCAGCTTTAGCAGCGGGCTCACTAAACCATTGAGGGTCTATTTCAGCGCGACCTCGCGACTGATTGTCTAAAGAGGCTCTACTAAGTAGCTGACATAAGTTCAGGTAGCCAGAATGGTTTTGGACAAGCAAAAGCAAGCGATATGGCTGATCTGGATCTTGTGAATTACTAATCCAAACATCAGCTCCCGCAATCGGTTTAATCCCACCAGATCGGGCAGCTGTATAAAAACGCACCAAACCAAAGAGATTACTCAGATCAGTAAGCGCTAAAGCGCCCATCTCATCTTTTTGAGCGGCAGCGATAGCATCATCAATACGAACGACACCATCCGTAATTGAAAATTCGGAATGAATGCGTAGATGAACAAAACGGGGTAAAGCCATGAGATCATTTTAGCTGTGATGAAGCTCAAAAACTCCCTACCCCCATCCAAGGGCTATCGAGGGCGATTTGCCCCCTCTCCCACTGGTCCACTTCATGCTGGATCTTTGGTAGCAGCTCTAGGAAGCTGGCTTGATGCCCGCTCCAACAAGGGTAAATGGCTTCTCCGAATTGAAGATATCGATACCCCCCGCTGCGTTGCTGGGGCTGACCAAGAAATCATGCGCCAACTGCAAGCATATGGCCTTACCTGGGACGAGGATGTAAGCTGGCAATCAAAGCATCTAGAGCGCTATCAGCGAGCTCTGGAGCACTTAAATGAACTTAATTTGGTTTATCCCTGCACTTGCTCAAGGCAAACCATTCTAGAAGCGCTAGCGACTCAAGGGATTAGTCCAGGGCGCAATCAAGAAATTGTTTATCCGGGCACATGTAGATCCCCAGAAATGGTCGCAACTCATAAAGACATATCTTTGATTGCCAACACCGCCTGGAGGCTAGCTTTACCCTCCAATCTAGTGATGGAGTTTGATGATCTCATCATGGGACATCAAAGCCAAAACCTGAACCAAGAAGTGGGAGATTTTGTTTTGCGTCGTCGAGACGGGCTTTTTACTTATCAACTCGCCGTAGTAGTGGATGATGAACAGCAAAACGTTACTCATGTAGTTCGTGGTCAAGACTTACTGAGTAACACCGCACGCCAAATATACTTACAAAAAATATTGGGCTTCAAACAACCTCAATACCTTCACCTCCCATTGGTGCTCGATGCCAATGGTGAAAAGCTCAGCAAACAAACTTTAGCGACCGCCATTCCTACCGAAGACCCTAAGGCGGTTTTAGCACAATTACGCCAAGCAGCTATTCACTTGGGATTGAAAGACTTACCAGATGGAGAAAATATTTCTATTGCGCAGTGGCTACAGGCAGCCACCCAAGCCTGGAAAGGTTCGACTATTTTTTCTTGAGGCCACCTAGTAAAGCACCAACCGATGGTTTTGCAGGTGTAATACCGACTTTTTTCACCTCAGATTTTGCAATAGCGCTATCGACAGAGGTCTTTGGTGAACTTGCCTCATAGGGTTTGTAAAAGAATGGGTCTGAAGTTTGTCCTGGCTCTGTTTTTACCAGTGGAAGTGGCGCCACCTCTAGCTTACGCTTCATCAATTTCTCGATATCATCAAGCAGGCGTTTTTCACTTTCGTCAACTAAAGCGATAGCATCACCTTTACTACCGGCGCGCCCTGTACGCCCAATGCGGTGAATGAAGTCTTCTGCATTGAAAGGTAATTCGTGATTGATCACACAGGGCATCGAAGGAATATCCAAACCTCGGGCCGCAACATCTGTCGCTACTAGCACTTCAATTGCGCCAGACTTAAAAGCATCTAAAGTAAGAGTGCGCTCTCCCTGGCTCTTATCCCCATGAATTGCGCCAGCTTTAATACCATCTCTTTCCAAAGCCCTTGCCAAACGTGCACAGCCCAAACGACTATTAGTAAAAATGATGCATTGACGTGACAAACCTTGACGTGTTCTTGCCTCTAGAACCTTCACAATTGCTCGCTGCTTATCTGCGCTTGAAACCATGTGCACCACTTGCTTGACAGTGTCCGCAGCCGCATTCTGACGCGCCACCTCCACAGTTACAGGAGTACGTAAATAACTTTGAGCTAATTTTTTAATTTCAGGTGAAAAAGTAGCTGAGAATAACAATGTTTGACGCGCAGCAGGAATCAAATCAATGATGCGCTGTAGATCAGGCAAGAAACCCATATCCAACATACGATCAGCCTCATCAAGCACCAATATTTCCACTTGCGATAGATTAGCGACTTTTGAACCAATGTGATCTAAAAGACGACCTGGGGTTGCAATCAAAATCTCTACACCATTGCGCAGGACGGCAACCTGCTCTTTCATATCCACACCACCATAAACTACTGCAGCGCGCAGGTCAGTATGCTTGGAATAGGCAACAGCATTTTCAGCAACTTGAACGGCCAACTCTCTTGTGGGAGTAAGTACTAGTGCACGAATCGGATGCCTTGCGGGCGAAGCGCTGCTGCTGGCGTGGCGCAAAATCTTCTGAATAATTGGCAAAACAAAAGCTGCTGTTTTTCCGGTACCCGTTTGGGCGGCGCCCATCAAATCGCGACCCGCTAATACATGGGGAATTGATTGCGCTTGAATCGGAGTTGGGGTGTTGTAACCCTGTTCAGATACCGCTTTTTGAATCTTCGGATCTAAACCAAAGTCAGCGAATGTAATGGCTGCTTGGGGGGCGCTACTATCTGTAGCAGTAGCGCCGGTCGTGGAATGTATTTCAGGAACAGTATTAGTCAAGGTAACTTACAGAATGGCTGCGATGCCAGCCTTAGCGATCTCTGCATCCTCGGTCGATTTAACGCCGGAAACGCCGACTGCGCCGATGGTAAACCCATTTACCTCGATATTAACGCCACCCTCTAACATCCCCGAAATATGAGGGGCAGACAAGAAAGAGATGCGTCCGTTATTAATAATTTCCTCGTAAACGCGGCTCTCACGTTTACCCATCGCTGCTGTACGTGCTTTCTCTTGCGCAATATACGCTGATACTGGAGCACATCCATCGCGGCGAATTAAACCCAAAATATGACCACCATCATCGCATACCGCTATAGTCACCGCCCAATTATTTTCTTGGGCATGTTTATTTGCAGCGTCCAAAATCTTTTGAACATCAACTTGAGTTAAATAAGGTTTAGTAGCCAGCATGGTTAATCTTTCTGTCTCGAATTGTTTTATTTGTCTAAAGTACTATCAATACAAGTACTTGAATTATAAAGGGTGTAGGCAGACTTATTTTCATAAATCTGGCTACACCCTGCCTCCTCCCAACTTACTGATTATTTGAGGAATTCTTGGGCAGCAAGCACCCCACTAGCCTTGGGTTTGTAGCCCATGGCACCCAAACTCATCTCTACACCTGAAAGTGCAGCCATCAAACTGAGCTCATTGCAGTCACCTAAATGACCAATGCGGAAAGCCTTACCTTTAATTTTTCCTAATCCAGTTCCCAAAGAGAGATTGAATTTTTCTAGTGCATGTTTACGCAACTTGTCAGCATCCATGCCTTCTGGCACAGCGATACAAGTAAGCACCGGAGAATAGCAATCTTTATCTTGACACTGAATCTCTAAGCCCCACGCATTGACCGCCTCACGGCAAGCACTTGCTAAACGCTGGTGACGAGCAAAAATATTATCTAAGCCCTCAGCCATCATCATATCCAAAGCCTCATGTAATCCATACATTAAATTGGTACTTGGAGTGGTTGGCCAATAGCCTGATTTATTTGATTCCAGAATCTCATCCCACGCCCAATAGGCCTTAGGCATTTTGTTGGTCTTGCTTACCTCAATTGCCCTGGCAGATAAGGCGTTAAAACCAATGCCAGGCGGCAACATCAAGCCTTTTTGTGACCCAGAAATAGTCACATCAGCGCCCCACTTGTCGTGTTCATAATCTGCAGAGCCTAAGCCAGACACACTATCAACCAACAACAACGCAGGATGCTTTAAGGAGTCAATGGCTTTGCGAACTGCTGCGATATTTGAAGTAACGCCAGTAGATGTTTCGTTATGCACC
Organism: Polynucleobacter sp.; assembly: GCA_023253245.1. Taxonomy (GTDB): domain Bacteria; phylum Pseudomonadota; class Gammaproteobacteria; order Burkholderiales; family Burkholderiaceae; genus Polynucleobacter. The sequence continues at coordinate 9,654 of JALRHB010000024.1, forward strand.
ACACAGACAGCTTTAATTTCATGCCCAGTGTCTTTGCGCAAGCGCTCTTCAATCACAGATGCATCAACACCCCAGCGCCAAGTATCTTGTCCTGGCTTTCCCACCACCTCAACATCTAAACCTAAACGCTTACCTAAAGCACGCCACAAATTGGCAAACTGACCGGTCTCGTAAAAGAGCACCTTATCGCCAGGATCAAGAACGTTCACTAAAGCACCCTCCCATGAACCCGTTCCCGAGGCTGAGTAAATAATGACGGGTTGCTCGGTCTTAAAAATCTTTTTGATGCCCTCTAAGATCTCAAGACCAAATTGACCGAACTCAGGACCGCGATGGTCAATCGTCTGATAACTGATAGCGCGCAAAAGACGTGAGGGAACAGGACTTGGGCCCGGAATATGAAGGAAATGACGTCCTGAGGGGTGGTTATCAAGTTTTAGCATGCTTAGTCTCGCTTGTTTTTTGTAGTTAATCTTGTGGGTCAGTGTAAGACACTTTTTTCAATTTTACAATTTTGTATGCAAAATAATTTACAAAAAAGTAAAAAATACCCAATTTAAGAGCTTATTTTTGCAAATTCATCGGTTATAGTCATAATGTATACAAAATTTGTACTTTTGCCATGACACTTGATACCCTGCCAAATACCCAAAATTTGCATGAAGCAACCTTTCAAAAGCTAAGAAGCCTACTAGTGGAAGGTGCCATCACGCCTGGCAGTAAATTAAATGAGCGTGAACTTGCTGAGCAGCTAAATGTCTCAAGGACTCCGATTCGAGAGGCTATTCGTCGTTTAGCAGCCGATGGATTAGTTGAGCTCATCGCCAATCGAGGTGCCATTGCCGTTCAACTTACACGCGAAGACATCATTCACACTTTTGATGTAATCGCCAACTTGGAGGGCTATTCTGGAGAGCTAGCAGCCAAAAACATAAGCGACCAAGCTCTCATGGAACTGGAGGCCTTGCAATACGAAATGATGGCTTCGTATGCGCGCAGAGATTTATCGAGCTATTACCGCTTAAATATTCAGATCCACAACGCAATCAACCAAGCAGCCAATAATCCGGTTTTGCGACAGCTCTTCTCTCAAGTGAATGCTCGCATTGAAGCGCTGCGCTTTCGCTCTAATCAAGATGGCGTGAAATGGGAGAAGGCCGTTGGTGAACATCAAGAAATGCTCGATGCCCTCAAAGCGCATGACAGTGCTCGAATGCGCAAAGTGATGATGCAGCACGTAATGAATAAACGTGACGTTGTTATTCAATTAATCGATCAAGAATCCTCCCAATAAATCACATATATGAATAAGCCACTTGATTTACCCCTTGCAGAGTCTCTTGCAAACAAAGCCGAATTAGCAAAGCGCCTTAGAAAAGAAACCTCTGGCGAAGTGATGACAGACATTGCTAGCCGCGGTCGGTATGCAACGGATGCTTCGATCTACCAAGCGATGCCCGTTGCTGTGCTTGTACCAAAAACTGCACAGGATATTGCGGCAGCAATTCAAATCGCATCCGAACTCAATATCCCCGTTCTGCCTCGTGGGGGCGGTACCAGCCAATGCGGACAAACCACTGGCACTGCGCTTGTCATCGACAACACAAAATATTTTCGTAAGTTACTCCATACCGATCCAGAAAATGCGATTGCTATCGTTGAACCAGGAATGGTTTTGGATCATCTTAATAGCGCCCTAAAGCCTCATGGACTATGGTATCCAGTCGATGTCTCAACAGCAGCACAAGCCACCATTGGTGGCATGGCTGGAAATAACTCTTGCGGCAGTCGCTCCATTGCTTACGGCAATATGGTTCATAACGTTCTGGGCATTGATGCCTGGCTAGCGAATGGCCAAGTGGCTAATTTTGGAAATTACGCACAAAGCTCTGGGACAGCAAAACAACTGGGTGACTTTGTAAAAAATCTAGCTAACACGCTACGGCCAGAGATAGAAGCAAACTTTCCGAAAGTATTGCGGCGCGTTGCAGGTTACAACTTAGATGTCTTTCATCCTCAGAGTGAACGCCCTTATACAACAGATGGGAGCGTTAATCTGGCGCACCTGCTAGTTGGTAGCGAGGGCACTTTAGCTTATTTCAAATCTCTGGAACTTAAACTGGCGCCACTGCCAAAACACAAAGTGTTAGGCGTCGTAAACTTTGCCAGCTTCTTTAAGGCCATGGATAGCGCCCAACATATCGTCAAGCTTGAACCCACCGCAGTAGAACTGGTGGATCGTACGATGATTGATTTAGCGCGTCACAACCCCAGCTTTAAAAAGACAATAGAGACGGCCTTAATCGATCCCAACGGGCCCACACCCGAAGCTATCTTGCTGGTGGAATTTTCTGGCGAGTCGCATGCACCCCTCCTAGAAAAGCTGAGCTCCCTGCAAAATTTGATGGGAGATCTTGGTTTGCCGGGTTCAGTTGTACCGATGCCCGATGCAGGATTGCAAAAGAATTTATGGGAGGTGCGCAAGGCTGGTTTAAATATCATGATGAGCCTTAAGGGTGATGGAAAACCGGTGAGCTTCATCGAAGATTGCGCTGTTCCCCTTGAAAGTCTTGCCGAATACACTCAAGCCCTCACCGATGTCTTTTCTAAATATGGCTCACGTGGCACCTGGTACGCTCATGCATCCGTTGGCACTTTACATGTCCGCCCTATTTTGGATATGCGTCGCGATGGCGCCCAGAAAATGCGAGCCATTGCAGAAGAAGCTTCTGCTTTGGTGCGTAAATACAAAGGTGCGTACAGCGGTGAACATGGCGACGGACTGTGCCGAGGAGAATGGATCTCATGGCAATTTGGCCCCAAAATTACTGAGGCTCTTGGTGAAATTAAGCATGCCTTTGACCCTAAAGGACTATTTAATCCAGGCAAGATCATCAATCCCCCTAGGATGGATGATTCAAGCAACTTCCGCTTTCCGCCGAGCTATAAAGTCATTCCATTACAACCTGCACTAGATTGGTCAGCCTGGAATGTCCAGAACAATCCAGTGACTGAAGAGACTAGCGCACCAGGAACTGGTGGTGACCCTGCTATGGGCTTAGCTAAAGCAGTGGAGATGTGTAACAACAATGGCCACTGTCGTAAATTTGATGCTGAAGTAATGTGCCCAAGTTATCGTGTAACCCGCGATGAGAAACACCTCACACGTGGTCGTGCAAATACCCTGCGTCTAGCATTATCCAATCAGCTCGACATCAAAGATGAAAACTCTCCCCTTGGTAGCGATGCTATTAAAGAAGTAATGGAGCTATGCGTGAGTTGCAAGGCCTGTCGACGTGAGTGCCCTACCGGCGTTGACATGGCTAAAATGAAAATTGAATTTCTGTCAGCATATAAAAAACGTGTAGGCCACTCTCTGCGTGATTTAGCGGTTGCCTACCTACCTAAATATGCGCCGATGATTAGCAATATTCCAGGGATGGCAGCTTTGCTTAATCTACGAAATCACATCGGCCTCATTGCGAAAATACAAGAAAAGTTCATGGGGATTTCTGCGCAAAGAAGTTTGCCCATCTGGAAGTCCAGTAATTTTTGGTCCAATGAAAAACAAAATGCGCCGTATCAATTTTCAGCAACTGAACTTGCTCAAGTTGATCAGCATGGAAACAAAGGTGTGGTGCTTTTGGCAGACACCTTTAATGCCTATTTTGAAGATGAAAACTTACGAGCCGCTTTAGATCTTTTGAAAGCAGCAGGTTATCGCGTTCATATTCCACAAAAGACAAAATCTACTAGCAAAGTTGCCAACACTTGCTCTAAAGAGTTTTGTTGCGGACGCACTTACCTAGCAGCCGGGATGGTTGATAAAGCCAAGTCAAGTCTTGATGAGTTAGTGGATCATCTTGCACCTTATGCAGAAAAAGGTGTGCCAATCATTGGGTTAGAGCCATCTTGCCTCTTTACACTCAAAGATGAAGCTCTGGTCATGGGCTTTGGTGAGCGCGCCCTTAAAGTCAGCAAGCATGCTCAATTATTGGAAGAGTTCCTAGCCAGCGAAGCCAAAGCAGGAAAACTTAAACTTAACTTTAAAGCTGCAACGCGCCCTGTTTTGTTTCATGGCCACTGTCATCAAAAATCATTTG
>JALRHB010000250.1 GCA_023253245.1 Polynucleobacter sp.
AGTGGGAGGACAATCAGGCACCTTAAAAAACTCGTTTAACTCTAGTCAACCTTATATTTTTGCAAAGACAGGAAGTATGAGTGCGGTTTACAATCTTGCAGGCTTGGTAAAGGGTAAGTCTGGCAAAACTTATGCCTTTGCTTTTATGAATTCCAACTTCCCTAGTCCAGTATCCGCGGTGCGCAAAGAAGTGGAAAAAGTGATGGCGCAGATAAAAGATAACTTTTGAAGTCCACTCAATTTACTTAAGTTGACTTCATATTCAATGTGGTAAAAATCAGCTAAGCCATGAACAAACGTAGTTTTTTAAAATCCTTGGGACTCTTGGCCACTTCAAGTCCATTGCTTGGCTTAGATTTTGCAACCACAGGCCCTTCCCCTACCCGCTATCCAAATGCATTACAACGAGGACAGACAGTGGGAATTATTAGTCCATCAGCAGCGACAGCAGACCGAATGGAGTTCACCTATGCCAAAGAGGCAATGGAGGCCTTAGGATTAAAAGTAAAATTAGGCGCCCATTTTAAAAATAGATTCGGACATTTAGCTGGCACAGACGAAGAGCGTGCTTCAGATCTTAACGCCATGTTTGCTGATCCAGAAGTAAAAGCCATCATTTGCCTTCGAGGAGGTTCCGGGGCATCACGGATTTTGCCACTAATTGATTACGAGCAAGTAAAGGCTAACCCCAAACCTTTTCTGGGTTACTCTGACATCACTGCCATCCACTGTGCCCTACAAAGTCAAGCTGGTTTAATTTCCTTTCACGGTCCAAATGGATCTGGAGCTTGGAATAATTTCAATTCCACCCAATTTCAACAGCTATTTTTTGAACAAAAACTTCTCACTTACAAAAACGAATCCAACTAAGGTGATGATTTGGTAGCCAAGGGAAACAGA
>JALRHB010000251.1 GCA_023253245.1 Polynucleobacter sp.
GATGAAGATGAAATCAATGAAATCATGGCAGAGAATGATGAGTTTGAATTAGAGTCTAACGCTCGTGATATTTACTCAGAACAATATGACAGAGCTGTAGACAATTCAGAAGTATTAGTTCGTGATACATACTTAAAAGTAAATGGTGAAAGGCATCGTTATGTATTAGTGGGTAACAGAATCATCTACAAAGATGAATCATGTGACCATGTTCCATTTGCTTGCATTACTCCTATGATAATGCCACACAGACATATTGGCCGTTCATACACAGACTTAACTAAAGACATTCAGATGATTAAGTCTACATTGATTCGTGGTCAATTAGATAATATGTACCTCTCTAACAATGGTCGTTATGCTATCTCTGATAGAGTAAACCTAGACGATATGCTTACCTCAAGACCAGGTGGTATTGTTCGTGTACAAGGTGAACCAGGTGCTGCTATTCAACCATTAATGCACGCTCCATTCCCTCCAACATCATTCCAGATGGTTGAGTACATGGATAATATGAAAGAGAAGCGTACTGGTATTACTGCATACAACCAAGGTTTAGATAGTAACTCACTCAACAAAACAGCAACTGGTGTGCAACAAATCATGTCAGCAGCTCAACAACGTTTAGAGTTAGTGGCTAGAACATTTGCAGAGACCGGTGTTAAAGACTTATTCTTATTAGTACATAGACTGATTAGACAAAACGTTACTAAACCTGACATTGTTAAGATTAGAAACCAATGGGTAGAGATTGACCCAAGAGAATGGAAAACTCGTAAAGACTTATCTATCTCTGTAGGCTTAGGCGCTGGTAACAAAGACCAACAGTTAATGCACTTAAACTCTATATTGACATTACAAGAGAAAGCATTACAGGTTGGACTAACAGACAAGTCTA
>JALRHB010000252.1 GCA_023253245.1 Polynucleobacter sp.
ATACGATCAAGCCCGATCTTAATTTGATGCAGAACTTCTGTTGGGATGTAGCGCTGACGCAGTGCATCCTCCAAGTCGGGTAGAGCTTCGCCTTGGATGTCAGCAAGCTCACGCGCCTTTTCGTAAGCATCCTTTACTATCTTACGATCCATAAACTCTGAAAAGGCCCGAGTTGGCAGAGAAATCTTGTTTGCCTTGTCAAACGCAGGCTTTGCGATGGCGCGCGTCTGCTCGTCAATCGCATCAATAAAGTCTTGACCGACAAGACCAGATGTCCCCGACATTTCGGTTGCGGCCTCAGAGATTTGGCCTGCCTGGGCGGCTCGACGCTCATCAAACAAGTCTGAAACAGCTTGGGTGCGCTCACTAGGTATTGCTTGGGCGCGCCAACCTTCACGACGCATTGTCTCGCCAAGGTCTGCCAAAGTTACATCATCAAGGCCGAGAGCCTGCGCCTCTTGCAATTTTACCAACGCTTCCTCTGGCGACAAACCTTGACGCTCAAGAGATTGCAAGGCCCGGCGCTCGGCAACGGTTGCCGCACGCTTAGCGCCGCCGACGCCCATCGCGTCAAGCAATGCTCGGCCACCTTGAGCAATCTTTTCGCCACCGACCGATACGGCTGGTGCTGCTACGCCGCCAATCGCTGCGCCCAGCGCTGCACTTTCGGCTCGGTTCGCCAAGCCACCCTCGCCTGTCCCAAAACCAGCAATGGCACCTTCCGTCGCGCCGATCCTGGCGGCCCTTGCTAAGGTCGGAGCAAGGCGTGCAGCGGTGGCGGTGCCGACAGCCGCACCGCCGGTGCCAAAGCTGCTTAATGCAGCAGCAGCGGTCGGCAGAACAGCCCCGCCAAGTTCATACCCAATCGCCCCTAACGGGTCTGCCTCT
>JALRHB010000253.1 GCA_023253245.1 Polynucleobacter sp.
AACCCCAAAAGAAATGATTTACGACGTAGCATGTTCTGATGGTTTAAGCGTTGACCCTGAAACAAATAGATGTCCAGATAATGGTGCCAGAGTAAATATCAATGATTGCTCTATTTCAAATGATGTTGGAGCAGGTGAATTGAAAACAATTTGGACTGATCCTGATTTCGATCCTACTATAAAAGCTTTTTACTATGTAAGAGTTTTAGAAAATCCAACTTGCAGATGGGATGCGGTGAAAGCAGGCGTTTCTCCAAGACCTGATTTACATAAGACTATTCAAGAACGCGCCTGGTCATCACCCATTTGGTACATTCCTGAATCAAGCAACCTAGATATTATTCCTTTGTAAGTTCTAGTGAGCTATGAGTCTTAGAATAATTATATTTTTTTTTATCGGCCTGTTAATTTTTATACTTGATATAGGATTTAATGCAGAGCAAGACTCAAAAGATATTTACATTTCGGATCAAGAGCTCGCGAGCCTTCTATCTGCATGGGAGTCACAAGTTGGAAGGCCACCTAGTGATGATGAGATAGTAAATATTATCAATAACTTTGTTCAAGAAGAAATTTTATATAGAGAAGCACTACTTCTAGGCCTAGATCAAGAAGATCAAATTATAAAAAGAAGGCTAGCTCAAAAAATTACTTTTTTAAAGCAAGAAACTATTCCAGAAGAGCCATCAGAGGAAGAACTAAAAGAATTTTTTGAAGTTAATAAGAACGCTTACTATGTTCCTGCTACTTATTCTTTTTCTCATCACTATTTCTCAAAAGAATCTAATGCCAAAGGGAGAGCTGCTAAAGCCATGGAAAGTTTTCTTAACCAGGGGACTGAACTTGTTGGGGATCCATTTTTTTTAGGAAAAAACTTTTAT
>JALRHB010000254.1 GCA_023253245.1 Polynucleobacter sp.
TGATCGAATTTGTTTTTTTATCGTACATCGCATTACCTCCATGCGCATCAAAGTGACCGATTCCACACTTGCGATGAATTTCTTGAAGTGTTTTAATGTAAGCCCTCATTGCTTTTTGGAATACACCATATCTGTCTTCTAAATACCAATCGTAAATGGTCTTCCCTGGCACATTTTTCATCAGAATCCAATTTCTGCCACTATCGAATACTTTGGGAGTGAGCGAGCTAAACCAATTCTTCGTGCATTCATAAACTATTTTCTGAATTCTCACTTCCTGCTGGAATTCCTTTTCTTTTTTAATGTAATATTTACTGTTACCCGCATTATTTTTAATGATTTTATCAACTTTCAGAATTTTGTCACCCATCTGAAATATTATGCCATGTCTACCTTCGTCTTTTTCACCAATTCGCTTCAATTTGCCAGTCATACTGTATTCCAGATCCAGATAATTATCAGGTGTGATAAACAAACCTTCTTTTCTGAGTTTCTTGACCCAATTAGTCATTTAATATTATAAAAGAAATAAAGTCATGAGGTGTGGTTCCCCAGTAGATTTATTTCTCAGTAAAAAATATAATAATTACAATGGATACTTTATTTACCCACACAGACAAGAAGGAGGGTAATGTTGGAATTGGTAGAGTACCATTTCCACCTTACATATTAAAGGAAATTTCCGAAGAATATTATAAAATAATACCTGATAAAAACGCATCTACTCATCATACCTGGTATGAAAATATGCCTCTTTCTATGAAGCAAAAGGTAAATAAAATTCAAAAAAGTAGTTTTTGGGATAAATTATGTGCAAATGATAAAAAATGTATAAAGATAAATGCACATGAAATGGATGAAATCTATTATTCTA
>JALRHB010000255.1 GCA_023253245.1 Polynucleobacter sp.
AAAATATCACCATCACCTGAAACAAATGGTAGCGTTTCTGTTAATTGTATAACAAATCCAACATCTCCTAAATGGGATTATGTAGTTGGATCTGTTGGTCAGTATATATTTAATCCTGTAGGTGTAGGAGCATCAACTTCTGCTGATTTTCAGTTAGATATATCAGAACAAACAAACTTAATAATTAATATATTAAAGTATTTTGGTATTGTTATAAATGATCCTACTATAATTCAAGTAGCTGAACAAGAAAGTCAAGCTGTTCAAATAAACGAAAAATCATAACTAAATGAGTCTAATAACAGAAACAAACCAACAATATTATCAAGGCGCTCAAGGCTTTAGAGGTGATTCAGGTGGAACTGCTGGTCAATCTTTTACAACTACATTTGATACTGATTTAGTTTTTGGTAGTTATGATCCTAATGACATAAACTACACTTTAAATAATTTTAAAATATATACTAGCACAACTGGTCTTCCAGGATCTTGGAGTGAATATACTTCAGCATATACAGTAAGTAATAATATAATTACAGTAACTGCAGCTTTATCTGCTGATATATTTTTCGTTGTTCAATTAAAGAAACTAGATGGAGGTAATTATGCTAGTACAGCTAGCGAAGAAGCTGTAGGTGATACTGTTGAAAACAACTATGGTAGCTATAGTTATATAACATTAAACGATGTTATAGATAACTTCATGGTTGGTTATGTTGGAGATGGTAAAATTATTCAAAAAGCTAAAAAATCAGATGTATTATTTTTTGCTAAAAGATCTTTGCAAGAATTTAGCTACGATACACTTAAAAGCATACACTCTCAAGAACTTACAATACCAGCTAGCTTAAACATAATACTACCTCAAGATT
>JALRHB010000256.1 GCA_023253245.1 Polynucleobacter sp.
CCCCAAAACCCCAAAACCCCAAGGTCAACATATCAATATTTTTTAATGAAATAGGGAGAATAGAAAAAGTCGGCTACTTCTGGCATCGAGGAACACATCTTCTTGGCAAGAGTTTGTGAGTAAGCCGAACGCTTTCCAGACATGCTCGAATACCTCACTCTAGTTCTGGTTGAGAAGGGCCCCGAACTATCGATTGATGAGCGTAACTTATTCTCTGTCGCATGCAAAAACCTACTCGCAAGTAATAGGACAGTGTGGCGCACAGTACTGGCACTAGAACCCAACCCAAAATACTAAAAATACAAACAGTCCATGAAAGAGTATAAAGAAAGGATCGAGGCACAAATTATGAGCGACTGTTAAAAAGTGATTGACTTAATTATGACACATGTATTGTCCAAGACTACCAGTGATGAATCAAAATCTGTTTTTAGTAAAATGGTCGCTGATTATCATAGGTACACTTGTGAGATTGCCGTTGGTGACAGGCTAGAAACGGCTAAAAATGAAGCCAAAAAGTACTACGAAGAAGCTAACAACATTGAGATGAACCCTTGTTCGGCTGCCAAGCTAGGTCTTGCATTGAATTACTCAGTGTTTTACTATGAGGTATTGAAGGATCGCCAACAAGCTTGTAAGTATGCGGATACGGCTTTGAACTCAGCTTTAAGTAAGATTGATGAGCTGGGAGAGAATGAGTTTAGAGACGCTAAATCTATTATCGAAATGATCAAAGAAAATTTAAATCTATGGCAAATGGAAGAGGCTGGTAACCAAATCGCGCAAGAGGATGCTTGATGTTTAATTTAGATAATTATTTTTACAAAAGTTGCAAGGGGTTTTGGGGTTTTGGGGTTTTGGGG
>JALRHB010000257.1 GCA_023253245.1 Polynucleobacter sp.
GAGATCGGCCAGACTCAGGGCATGGCACGACCACAAGAAGACATGGGACGAGTAGGACTTTGGTACGGAGGTATCGATGCTCTGCCATCACCTCAGGCTCGAGAAGCAGTTCAAGAAGCAGAGGCCCTCGGATATGGGGCACTGTGGCTCGCCGAAGCGGTCGGACGCGACCCCTTCGCTCATGCCGGCATTCTGTTGAGCGCAACCGAGCGCATCGTTGTCGCAACCGGGATTGCGAACGTCTACGCCCGCGACGCGATGACGATGGTCGCTGGGCAGCGCACCCTCGCTGAGGCATTCCCGGGTCGGTTCATGTTGGGTCTTGGTGTCAGCCACGCTCACCTCGTTGCCGGTGTGCGCAAGCACGACTATTCGAAGCCGTATTCGTACATGGTCGACTATCTCGAGCGGATGGCGAACGCCCGGTTCATGGCCGCGCAACCATCTATTGAGCCGGGGGTTCTGCTCGCTGCCCTCGGGCCGAAGATGTTGGAACTGTCCGCAACGAAAGCGAATGGCGCGCATCCGTATTTCACGACGCCAGAACACACGGCGATCTCACGCGAAACGATGGGAGACGATGCGTTGCTCGCCCCCGAACAGATGGTCGTGCTCTCGACCGACGCTGAAGAAGCCCGAGCAATCGCTCGTGCCGGAATGAAGATCTATCTCGGTCTGCCGAACTACTACAACAACCTCGCTCGTCTTGGCTTTGATGAAAGCGACTGGTCTGATGGTGGCAGCGATCGGCTGGTCGATGCGATCGTTGCGTGGGGTACCGAGGAGCAGATTGCAGCTCGTGTTGCCGAGCATCACGCAGCTGGCGCTGACCATGTGTGTGTGCAGGTGCTCACTGCGA
>JALRHB010000258.1 GCA_023253245.1 Polynucleobacter sp.
TATCAAGTATACGATTGCACTTGGTAGTGATTCTACAATTTTGATTAGCGCAGCATGAAAGTCAAAGAATTAATCAAGAGACTACAGAAGTTCGATCAAGAACTTGAAGTAGTATTTCAGAATCCATCTTGTGATTGGCATGAGGCTATTATTGCAGACAGTGCTTGTGTAAAGACAGCAATTAAAAATGCAGACTATGAGTTTTATTATAGGTTTGTACCTGAAGAACTTGCTTCACCCGAGTATCCTGAGTTGAATGTTCAAGAGGTACTGTGGATATCATGAAAGAGAAATATCTTCTAGCCTTTGCCGATATGGCTGAGAGATTCGCAGAGACTTCTGAAGCTACTAGGCTTAAGGTTGCTGCTCTCATCATCAAGAACAACTCTGTTATTTCTCTAGGGATTAATGGAACATATCCCGGATGGGAGACTAACATCTGTGAAGATGAAACAGGGCAGACTGCTTGGTTCACCCGTCATGCTGAAAGTGCAGCACTGGATAAACTTGTGAAAAGCAACGAGTCATCTGAAGGCTCTATCATGGTAGTAACTCACGCGCCGTGTAAAATGTGCAGCTTACGCATCAAAGATGCAGGCATTCTTGGTGTATACTACAGACATCAGTACAGAGATGACTCTGGCCTAAAGTATCTGCTCAACAACGGAGTTCTAGTAGAACAAATCTAAAATCACTATGCTTAAACCTCAAAAAGACACCATCATTCCAGCTATACAAATAGCTAAGAAAGAATACGAAGTCAAAAAGAAACTAGCAGCCTCTTTGTACTTTTATCTAAGTACTCATGGAGGTAATCTGCAAGATGTTCAAAAATACCAAGATGTAAAAAC
>JALRHB010000259.1 GCA_023253245.1 Polynucleobacter sp.
GTGTTTGTGGGGACTCACGCCGCCAATAGCGCCGCTCGCGAGCAAAAGCAACACAGGGCGCAGGCGCTTGCCTCCGCTGTTGATGATGTAGCGCGCCACTTGCCCGACCAGTGGTACTTCACTGTTGAGCCGCGCGTCGATGACCGCATCCATGACGTTCATGTCGTCTTGGATCAAGCTGAGGTAGTCAGAGGGCTTGGTGTCGGTCACGGTGTGCGGTATTGGGAGAAACCGGCAGATTATAGGGAGACCAGTGAGGTGGCTAGAGCTAGGGGCCGGATGTACCTATCGGAGTGCCGCCCAATACTCTCGGCGACACCTCTTTGCTCGCCTACCACACTTTTGCAGCATTGGGGTGGTCCGTGCTAGAATCGCGGGCTCGGTCAATTGGGGCCGAGTTTTCAATTTCAGAGGTTGTCCATATGTACGCGGTCATAAAAACCGGTGGCAAGCAGTATCGCGTTGCCGTCGGCGAGAAGATCAAAGTAGAACAGATTGCTGCGGACGTGGACCAAGAGATCGTGTTGGATCAAGTTTTGGCTGTCGGCGAAGGCAGTGAAATCAAGATCGGCACACCCTTGGTTGACGGTGCTGCGGTGAAAGCCAAAGTTGTTTCTCACGGTCGTGGTGAGAAGGTTCGCATTTTCAAAATGCGTCGTCGTAAGCACTACCAGAAACGCCAAGGCCATCGTCAAAACTTTACCGAGCTGGAAATCAGCTCGATCAATGTGTAAGGAGCTGAAACAGCATGGCACATAAGAAAGGCGGCGGCTCTACGCGAAACGGGCGCGACTCTAAGCCCAAAATGCTCGGCGTGAAAGCCTTTGGTGGCGAGCTGGTGACAGCTGGT
>JALRHB010000025.1 GCA_023253245.1 Polynucleobacter sp.
CCGGAAATCCCGAGGCAGAGCAAGACCGCGAGCTCTTGGCCGAGCTAGGCCTTAAAACAAAACAAAGTTGTAAAGCCGAGGTATTGGTTTAAAGATTTATGGCGCTTATTGATCGGTTTATTGTTGAGTTTGACACCGCCCTACGTTCGGTAGTTGGCGGAGCACATGCACGCCGTTTAACGCCAGGGTCAGACGCGCCATCAATGACAACATTAGACCCTTCACAGCGAGAGCACGCTGCGGGATTGATGCGTGTTAATCATGTCGGTGAGGTATGCGCGCAAGCGCTTTACCAGTCCCAAAAATTAGTGGCGCGTAAGCCTGAAATTTCACGAATGTTGGATCATTCTGGTCAAGAGGAAATGGATCACTTGGCTTGGTGTGAAACGCGGCTTCAGGAGCTGGGTTCACATACCAGTTATCTCAATCCTCTTTGGTATGCAGGATCCTTTGCAATCGGCATGCTTGCTGGCTTAGCGGGCGATCGCTGGAGCCTAGGTTTTGTTGCAGAAACAGAAAAGCAAGTTGAGAATCATCTAGAAAATCACCTTAAAAAATTGCCAGAAGAGGATCATCGCTCTCGTGCAATTGTGGATCAAATGCGTATAGATGAAATTGAGCATGGTCAGGCTGCAATTTCCGCTGGAGGAAGCCCTCTTCCTGAGCCAGTAAAAAAGATGATGCAGCTAATGTCAAAAGTCATGACGAGTACAGCTTACAAAATCTAGTTTCAGTCTATTTTCAAAATTTTTTATTTATAATACTGTTTATTAATACAGTATATTTTTGGTGTAATTGGCTTAATAGCTAAGACCTATTCTTAAGTGTATTTTCCAAGCCCTTGTTTCAAGTGATATTTTTATAGGCAGCATTTTCTGAACACATTACGCTAAGTGTTTGTAATCACTAGGAAATTTCCTAAAAAATTACTTAAAAATGCTTGACCCTCTTATTCCAATCCTCTAAAGTGGGAGGAAGTGTGAAAAAGTGGGGTAAATGGTGTTTCAAGGTGCGTCAGCTCTCAATTTGGATGCAAAAGGCCGCATGTCTGTGCCGGCAAAGCATCGTGACGCCTTGTTGGTTCAGGGTGAGGGTCGGGTCACCTTTACTAAGCATCCTGATGGTTGCCTTCTTTTGTTTCCGCGACCCGAATGGGAAAGCTTTCGTACTCGAGTAGCGCAATTACCAATGGATGCGCATTGGTGGCGCCGCATTTTTTTGGGCAATGCTGTAGAAGTCGATCTCGATAGTGCAGGGAGAGTGCTAGTAAGTCCAGAGTTACGAACAGCCGCTGGAATCGAAAAACAAGTGATGTTGCTCGGTATGGGTAGCCACTTGGAATTGTGGGATGCGGCTACTTATACTGCAAAAGAACAGGCTGCTATTGCGCAGGGCATGCCTGAAGCATTGAAACAATTTAATTTTTGATGACGGGGTGCCATGAACATAACTCATCGCCCAGTGTTACTGGCCGAGGCGGTGACTGCGCTGATCAGTGGACCACTGATTACACCCTCAGACGCTTCAAAAAAAATTTTAATTATCGACGGCACGTTCGGTCGTGGTGGACATACGCAAGCCTTGCTATCAGAGTTGGGCGCGAATGCGCAGATGATTTCATTCGACAAGGATTCGGAGGCTATCGCAGCTGCCGAAAAAATCAAGGATGCTCGTTTGAGAGTCGTCCACGACAGTTTTGCAAACATGGATCAATACGCAGAGCCAGCATCAGTCGATGGAATTTTATTAGATCTGGGAATCAGTTCGCCCCAAGTGGACGAAGCTCATCGCGGGTTTTCATTTCGGAAAGATGGCCCACTCGATATGCGTATGAATACAGATCATGGATTAACGGTAGCTCAGTGGCTAGAGCAAGCTTCGCAAGAGGAAATCACCCACGTGATTAAGACTTACGGTGAGGAACGTTTTGCATCTCAAATCGCCAAAGCAATCATCGCTCGGCGCCAGGAGGGTCTTGCGCCCAAAACAACTTCGCAGTTAGCCAATCTAGTTGCTAGTGTTGTGCGTACTCGTGAAATAGGACAGGATCCAGCGACAAGAACGTTTCAAGCTTTACGTATCTTTATAAATCGTGAGTTGGAAGATTTAGAGATGGGCCTAAAAGCTGCATTAACTCTATTGAAGCCCGGTGCACGCTTAGCAGTAATTAGTTTTCATTCTCTAGAAGACCGCATTGTGAAGCAATTTTTGCAAGCAAATGCCAAGCTAGAGGTGCCACGTGGATTGCCATTACGAGATAAAGACTTGCCATTAAGCCCTCTACAAATCATTAGTCGGGTCAAGCCGAGTGAAGTTGAAGTTCAAGAAAATCCTCGCGCACGTTCTGCGATTATGCGAGTTGCTCAAAAGCGCTTAGGAGTAATGGCTTGAATCGCGCCACTTTAACTCTGCTTGTCTTGCTATTGGCATGTGCTTTGTCATTGGTTGCTGCTCAGCAACGCGCTCGAAAATTATTTATTTCACTAGAGCGCGCTCAAATTGAAGAGCGCAAGCTTAATCAAGAATGGTTACGTCTTGAGTATGAGCAACGGAACTTGTCAAAATCAGCTCGAATCCGTGATGTAGCTCGCAATCAATTGCGCATGGTTCCGATTTCTCCGGATCGTACTTTGTATCTGAAGGAGGCAAGATGAGGCCCGTAGGTTTTTCTACTACGCCAAATCTCGTATTGCGTCTGCCAATGTGGCGGTCACGCTTGATGCTATTTATGTTGTTCTTTGTATTCATGTTATTGCTGATCCGCGCTTTTTGGATTCAGGGTCCAGGAAACGCATTCTATGAGGCTAAAGGGGTGCGCGGAACGCAGCGTGAACTAGAGCTGCCTGCTTCTCGCGGAAAAATTCTGGATCGCAACGGTCAAGTGATTGCCACAAGTCTTGAGGCTAAGTCGGTTATTGCTTATAACGATACTGTTCCAGATGACTTATCAGCAGAGAAGTTGCATAAGTTAGCAAGCCTCTTACAAATTAGTGAGAGTGAAGTACGTAAGAAATTAAAAGAAGAGCGTAAGCAAGTTTTTTTAAAGCGACAAGTTGATCCTGCAATTGCACAACAAATTAAGCAATTGGAAATTCCTGGAATTGGTCTAAATAACGAATACCGCCGCTTCTACCCAGAGGGTGAAGCAATGGCTCATGTTGTTGGCTTTACCAATGTTGAGGATCGTGGCCAAGAGGGAATGGAGCTCTCAAGAGAAAAGGACTTGGCCGGACACCCGGGTCAACGCCGTGTAGTTGTAGATCGCTTAGGTCGGGTTGTCGAAGAGGTTGCAATCTTACAACTTCCCCAAAATGGAAAAGATCTGCAATTATCAATTGACAGCAAGATTCAGTTCTTAGCATATAACGCTGTGAAGAATGCCGTAGAGCAGCATCGTGCTAGTGCAGGTGGAGCTGTCGTTTTAGATACTCAGACTGGTGAAATATTGGCTTTAGCCAATTACCCAAGCTACAACCCGAATGACCGTAAAAAGTTAACAGGCGAGCAGCTGCGCAATCGAGTTTTAACCGATACATTTGAACCTGGCTCCACCATGAAGCCATTAACGGTTGCAATCGCTCTGGAGAAAGGCGCGGTTTCACCAAATACCAATATGGCAATTGGTGCTAAATATTTAATTGGACCCAAACCTATTACCGATACACATCCATACGGTAATTTAACAGTCTCACAGATTATTCAAAAGTCTAGCAATATTGGCACCGCCAAAATAGCAATGAATAATCTCTCTGCTGAGGAGATGTGGAATTTTTATACCTCAATTGGATTTGGTCAGGCGCCAAAAATTGGGTTCCCTGGAGCTGTAGCTGGCACAGTTCATCCCTATAAGAAGTGGATGCCAACGGATCAGGCGCGCATTGCATTTGGCTATGGAATTTCTTCATCGCTTTTTCAGGTGGCCCGTGCTTACACCATTTTTGCCCGTGATGGAGAGTTGGTTCCGTTAACGATTGAGCGTAGCCCAGAATTTAAACACGGTACCCAGATCATCTCAGCAAAAACTGCAATTGATATGCGCAGCATGTTGGAGACGGTGACAGAGCCCGGTGGAACCGCAATCAAAGCGCAGGCAGAAGGATATAGAGTTGGTGGAAAAACAGGCACAGCACATAAATTGGTTGGTAAAAGTTACGCCAATAAATACCGTGCTTATTTTGCTGGCTTGGCTCCTATCAGTGCGCCACGTATTGTTGTTGCTGTCATGATCGATGAGCCTACTGGTGGCAGTCATTATGGTGGCGATGTAGCCGCGCCAGTGTTTTCTACTATTGTTAGTGAGACTCTGCGCACTTTGAATGTTTTGCCTGACAACAATTTGAAGCAAATGGTGTTGCAGGATAAAAACTCAGTCGATATTCAGAGCGCTTCTGTAAAATTTCAACCAGCGGTACTAAAGAGATGATGTCGATCGTGATTACTGAACCTGATCAACTGATTTCTCAATTGCGTGATGTCGCTAGTTCTGATGTCCAAGTGAGTGCGGATAGTCGTCACATCAATAGTGGAGATATTTTCTTTGCATACCCTGTTGGAAGAGGTACTGCGTTTAGGGATGGACGTAAGTACATTGCTACTGCTCTAGAAAACGGAGCATCGGCAGTTGTATTTGATCCGGCGGATGGAGTCGCTAATGAATATTTGGATCATCCACAATGTTTTGCCATCCCAAATTTAGCGACTGTTGCCGGTAACTTATGTTCAGAGTGGTATGACAATCCAAGCAAAAAATTAAAGATCATTGGTGTAACGGGAACTAACGGAAAAACTAGTGTTACTCAGTGGCTTGCACAAGCATTGGATAGCGAAAATCATCGTACTGCTGTAGTGGGCACGCTTGGCACAGGCTTTCCAGGTGCCTTGCTTTGCTCTGGCTATACCACTCCTGATGCACCTCGTTTGCAAAAGGACCTAAAAGAGCTCTTGAAGCAAGGTGCCAAGCAAGTGGTTATGGAAATTTCATCACATGCTCTTGATCAGGGTCGTGTGGCGGGTCTAGATGTCGCATGCGCAGTGTTTACGAATCTGACTCAAGATCATTTGGATTATCACGGCACAATGGCTGATTATGCTCAGGCCAAAGAAAAACTCTTTTCGATCCCTACTTTAGAGAATGCCATCATTAACTTAGATGATTCATTTGGACGCGAGTTAGCAGCGAAGCTTTTAGCGGCAAATAAGTTAAAAGTTTGGGGATATGCCCTAGCAGCCAAATCATTTAGTGGGTTTGAGAAGTTTGGCGAGCGCCTTAAACGAGTCTATGTAAAAGACCTTATGTTTGATACCGCTGGCTACGAAGCAGTCTTTGCCAGCCAAGGATTTGAATCTAGCATCCTCCATCTACCAGTTTTAGGTGACTTTAACCTCAGCAATTGTTTGGCGGTGTGGACTGTATTGTTAACTCAGGGATTAAGTCCAGCGCAAGCTTCGGAGCGTATGGGTAAGCTAAGTCCGGTTCCTGGTCGTATGGAATTAATTCAGTTAAATAAATCACAAAGAACCGATGGCCCTCTAGTCGTAGTTGATTATGCCCATACTCCAGACGCACTTGCTAAGGCTTTAATTGCATTACGCCCAATTGCGATACAAAGGGGTGGAAAGATATGGTGTGTCTTTGGTTGTGGTGGAGATCGCGATTCCAGTAAGCGACCACAAATGGGTAGGGTAGCGCAAGAGTATGCTGATCGCGTTATCCTCACAAGTGATAATCCTCGCTCGGAGGAGCCCGAAGTCATTATCGAAATGATTCTTTCTGGGATGACAAAAGAATCTGAGAATATTCAATCTTTACCAGATAGAGCTGCAGCAATTATGAGCGCAGTTCGACATGCCGATCTTAAGGATGTCATCTTAGTTGCTGGTAAAGGGCATGAATCGACACAAGAGGTGAAGGGTAAGAGCTTCGAATTTTCTGATCAAGAGCACATTCGCTTGGCAGCAGGAGGTGCTTTATGAATGCCTCGATGACAACCCTCTCTCATATTCACAAGATGCTTCCGGGAAGCAATTTGCTAAATATTTCCCAAGACGCTGCAAAGTCACTGAACGTTTCCTTGGTTGGAAGTGATAGTCGTCAAGTGCAAGTGGGTGAGTTATTTGTTGCTTTATCTGGGGAGCGTTTTGATGCCCACCAATTTTTATCTAGCGTTGCTCAAGCAGGAGCGAGCTCAGCACTCATTAGTGACCCACAGAGGTGTCCATCAACTCTGCCAGCAGTTTGTGTCAGCGATACCAAGAAGGGCTTGGGTGAGCTAGCTCAAGCATGGAGAAGTCAATTCGCGATTCCCGTGGCTGTCGTAACTGGTTCTAATGGCAAAACGACCGTTAAAGAAATGATCGCCTCTATTTTTAAGGCCGCGGTTGGAGCGCATGCGACCTTAGTGACTAAGGGCAATTTCAACAACGATATTGGCTTGCCATTGACTCTATTGCGGATGCGCTCAAGCGACCGCTTAGCAGTGATTGAGTTGGGCATGAACCATCCAGGTGAGACTGCTGAACTTGCGAATATTGTTCGGGCAAATATTGCACTCATTAATAATGCCCAGCGTGAGCATCAGGAGTTTATGGCGAGCGTAGAGGCAGTTGCAAAGGAGCATGCTGCAGTATTGACCGCATTGCCGATGAATGGAGTTGCAGTGTTTCCTGCTGATTCTGAGTTTTATGAGGTTTGGCAATCGGCTGCCCAAGGGCGAAAAATTATTGACTTCGTTTTAGCTATGCCAGGGTCTGATATTTCAGCTGCTGTAACAGGACAACCTTTACCGAGTGGAAAACTTCAGATTAGAACTGAAAAAGGTAATGTTGAAGTTCAGTTAAATACTTTGGGCCAGCATAATTTGCGAAATGCTCTGGCAGCAAGTGCCGTTGCTCTTGCAGCAGGTCTTGAACTACAAGTTATTAAGTTGGGTTTAGAGTCTTTTGTGCCAGTCAATGGCCGCATGCAAGTAAAGATGTTGAGCTCTAGCCACACTTTAATCGATGATAGCTATAACGCTAACCCTGATTCTGTTAGAGCTGCCATAGATGCGCTTAAGCAATCGGGCGATACGGCTTGGTTAGTGCTTGGAGATATGGGCGAGGTGGGAGAGCAAGGCCCTGCATTTCATCAAGAGGTGGGGGCGTACGCAGCCGAGCAAGGCATTTCTAAATTATTCGGACTTGGTGAGCAATGTCAATTTGCGGTGCAAGGTTTTAATGAGGTATTGAGCAAAAATACGCTTAAGCAAAATGCCTTGCATTTCAAAGAGCTTGATCAGCTATTAGAAAAGTTGACTGATGCTATTAATTGTCTGAGTGATCATGAATCAGCGCATTTAAATATTTTGGTTAAAGGTTCCCGTTTTATGCGCATGGAGCGTGTTGTGCAGGCCTTACTAGGGGAGGCTAAAGCATGCTCTTGATATTGGCGCAGTGGTTGCAGGATGATTTTGGCTTCTTACGAGTTTTTAATTACATTACCTTTAGAGCGGTGATGGCCACAGTTACCGCCCTTTTGATCGGTCTGGCAGCTGGTCCTTGGGTTATTCATAAATTAACGGCGTTGAAAATGGGTCAAGCAGTTCGTACGGATGGCCCGCAAACCCATTTGGTGAAGTCTGGTACGCCAACAATGGGTGGTGTATTAATTCTTTTGGGCATATTCATCTCTTGTATGCTTTGGGCGGATCTCAGCAATCGCTTTATTTGGATTGTGATGATTGTGACCTTTGGTTTTGGAATGATAGGTTGGGTAGATGATTACAGAAAGGTAGCGCGTAAAGATCCAAAAGGAATGGCCTCTAGAGAAAAATTCTTTTGGCAAACCTTAATTGGCCTCTTTGCAGCAATCTATTTGGCATTCTCAGTTTCAGAGGTGAATAACCTCAAAGTGTTGCAGCTTTTCTATGATTGGCTCAAAAGTGGTTTTGCTTTAGATCTTCCTGCAAAGTCAAATTTATTGATTCCATTTATGAAAGAAGTCAGCTACCCATTGGGGGTAATGGGCTTCATTATCTTGAGTTACTTAGTAATTGTTGGTAGCAGTAACGCTGTCAACCTGACCGATGGGCTTGATGGTTTGGTGATCATGCCAGTTATTTTGGTAGGAGCTGCATTAGGGGCTTTTGCATATGTCATGGGTAATGCCATTTACGCAAAGTATTTGCTATTTCCTTACATTCCTGGCGCTGGTGAGTTGATGATTTTTTGTGGAGCAATGGGTGGGGCTGGCTTAGCATTTCTTTGGTACAACACACACCCTGCACAAGTATTCATGGGTGATGTTGGAGCATTGGCATTAGGTGGTGCACTTGGCACCATCGCGGTTATTGTGAGACAAGAGATTGTTCTTTTTGTCATGGGTGGTATTTTTGTTGCCGAGACATGCTCAGTAATGCTGCAAGTAGTCTGGTTCAAATTTACGAAGAAGCGCTATGGCGAGGGTCGACGAATTTTCAGAATGGCTCCGCTTCATCATCATTTTGAATTAGGTGGTTGGCGTGAAACTCAAGTGGTAGTTCGTTTTTGGATCATCACCATTCTTTTGGTGCTCATTGGCCTTTCTAGCCTGAAATTACGGTAAGCCAAAATATGCATAACCTAGATCTTGCCTTTGCCAATCCATCACTCCTTATGGAGTCTGATTACATTGCGCCCCAAAGATTTTTAATATTGGGTTTAGGGGAGTCTGGGTATGCGATGGCAAAGTGGTGTCTACGAAATGGTGCCCATGTTAGCTTAGCTGACACACGAGAACACCACCAACTGAGCGAACGTCAGAAAGCTTGGTTAGCTGACCTTGAATTTGCGGGACTCAAAGCAGCTCATTTTGGATCACTTGAAGAATCTCATTTAAATCAGATTGACGTCATTGGAATTAGCCCTGGTTTGTCTCCTGTTTTAGAGCCGGTTCAATCTTTCTTGGCTAAAGCTAAGGAGTTGCAAATTGATATTTGGGGTGAACTAGAGTTTTTTGCTCGTGCGATTGCAGCATTAGATCGTATGGCTCAAGTCAATAACTCGGAATATAAGCCAGCGGTGTTGGCAATTACAGGTACTAATGGCAAAACAACGACAACAGCCTTAACTGGTCAGCTATGTGAGCGAGCAGGCAAGCGGGTTGCAGTTGCAGGAAACATTAGCCCCGCTGCTTTAGATAAATTAATGTCTTGGCTTAATGAAGCAGATCAAGTGGAAGACATGCCTGAAGTTTGGGTATTAGAGCTCTCAAGCTTTCAGCTGATCTATGTTAGTTCGTTTAATGCAACAGCTGCGACAGTGCTAAACATTTCACAAGATCACCTCGATTGGCACGGCGATATGCAAGCTTATACAAATGCCAAAGCCAATATATTTGGTATGGATACCATTTGTATTTTGAATCGCGATGATCCTCAGGTAATGGAATTAATTCCAGAGGGGCAAAAAGTAAATAAATCCATTATTACCTTCGGAGCTAATAGCCCGAATGAGCAAGGTGCTTTCGGAATTGAGCATGATTTACGTGCTGGCGGTATTGACTGGTTGGTGTGGGCGGAGGTAGATGAGGATCAAGAACTTTTGCCTAAGCGGCGTCGCAAGTCGGCTGTTGTTGATGAGGAGCCTCTTAGGCTAAAACGTTTGATACCAGCTGATGCGCTGCGTATTCGTGGGCGACATAATGCTTTAAATGCTTTAGCTGCTCTTGCTTTGGCTAGAGCAGCGGGTTTGCCAATGAATGTGTTGTTGCATGGATTACGAGATTACCGTGGTGAGCCTCATCGTGTGCAGAGCATTGCTGTCATATCCGATGTTGAGTATGTCGATGATAGTAAGGGCACTAATGTTGGCGCAACAGTTGCCGCATTAAATGGTTTAAGTGCAAATGAATCAGGTAAGCGTATTTGGTTAATTGCCGGCGGGGAGGGCAAGGGCCAAGATTTTGCTCCATTGCGCGAGCCTGCATTGAGATTTGTTAAGGGTGTATTTTTGATTGGCAAAGATGCGCCTCTTCTTGCCCAGGCTCTCGACGGCGCGGTTCCCTTGGTCATGAGTGAAACTTTACAAAATGCAGTGTCTGAAGCTGCTAAAAGAGCACAGGCTGGAGATATTGTGTTGTTATCCCCTGCTTGCGCAAGTTTTGATCAGTTCAAAGATTATGTTGCGCGTGCCCATGCTTTTGTCGCGGAAGTTCAAGAATTGGAAATGCAATTCGAAGGAGTTCAAATATGAGTTTGAAGGAAAAGTTATTTCCTGAAAATCGTTTGGGCTTAGGCCGTTTTTGGAATTTTTCACGCGGTGGAATCGATAACTTTCGCACTGGATTAAGAGATGCTGTATCTGGTGTTGAGCAGACTCGGTCTCGCATGATGGATTATGACCAGCTTCTCGTTTGGGCAGTCTTATCTCTAGCATTAATTGGTTTGGTAATGGTCTATTCAGCGTCTATTACCTTGGCTGATGGCCCTAAGTATGCTAATTACAGTAGTAATTTCTTTTTAATTCGGCATTTGATTTCTTTAGTCATTGCTATTGTGGTGGGCATTTGGGCATTTAAGATTCCTAGCGCCGTTTGGGATCGCTATTCACCACTCATTTTTGGTTTTACCGTATTGCTGCTGATCGCAGTATTAATTCCTGGAATTGGCAAGGGTGTGAATGGGGCTAAACGTTGGATCCCCTTAGGTCTAATGAATTTCCAACCATCTGAATTAATGAAGTTTGCTGCAGTCATTTTTGCGGCAAGCTACACCGTTAAACGTCAGGAATACCTTCATTCATTTGTGAAGGGGATGTTGCCAATGGGAATTGCTGTAGCTCTAGTTGGCGGTTTGCTGATGGCAGAGCCAGATATGGGCGCACTCGTGGTGATATCGCTGATTGCATTTGGGATCTTATTTTTGGGTGGCATTAATGCCAAGCTATTTGGCGGACTATTGGCAGTTGGTATCTTGAGTGCAGTAACAATTATTGCTTTTTCCCCGTTTAGGCAAAAACGCATCATGGCTTTCATAGATCCATGGCAAGCCGAAAATGCTGCGAACAAGGGATATCAGTTAACCCACTCGTTGATGGCATTTGGTCGCGGAGAATGGTTTGGTCTAGGTTTGGGTGGTAGCGTTGAAAAATTGCACTATCTTCCAGAGGCTCATACGGACTTCATCATGGCAGTTATAGGTGAAGAGCTAGGATTTGTTGGTGTTGTGGTGATTATTTTCTTGTTTTATTGGATTGTGCGGCGCGCTTTCTTAATTGGTCGCACAGCATTGCAGTTAGATCGAAGTTTCGCCGGCTTGGCTGCAAAAGGTGTTGCCATTTGGATTGGTTGGCAGGCCTTCATCAATATGGGCGTGAACTTAGGATTACTGCCAACTAAAGGATTGACTCTGCCCCTAGTGAGTTATGGCGGCTCAGGAATTCTGATGAATGGGATCGCAATAGCGATGCTTCTTAGAATCGACTACGAGAATCGTATTTTGATGCGGGGAGGCAAGTTGTGAGTAAGCCTTCTATTTTGGTTATGGCAGGAGGAACTGGCGGCCATATTTTCCCAGGCCTAGCGGTTGCTGAGTATCTGAGGATGTGTGGCTGGAACGTTTCTTGGCTTGGTAATAAAAATGGCATGGAATATCGTCTAGTTCAGGCTCGCCATTTTCCATTTGAAGCAGTTGACTTCAGTGGGCTGCGTGGCAAGGGAATTAAAGCGCAACTTATGCTGCCGATTAACTTGGTGAGAGCTTGCTTGCAGAGTTGGAAAATTATGCGTCGACTTAAGCCCAGCGTGGTATTGGGAATGGGCGGCTACATTACTTTCCCTGGGGGCTTAATTTCTAAAGTATTGAAAAAGCCTTTAGTGTTGCATGAAGCAAATTCAGTGGCGGGTACTGCCAATCAGGCATTAGCCAAGATTGCAATGCGCACCTTAACTGGATTTCCCGACACGATAGAGAATGCAGAGTGGGTTGGAAATCCAATTCGTGAAGCATTTGATGTTATTGAGTCGCCAACTGAGCGTTATCAAGCGCGAGATGGAAGATTATCAATATTAGTTGTAGGGGGTAGTTTGGGTGCAGCAGCTTTAAATGAAGCTGTGCCGGCTGCATTGGCCTTGATTCCTCAAGAGGCTCGCCCCCATGTCATTCATCAGGCAGGCGAAAAACATTTAGAAGATCTTGAGCGGCGCTATGCGCAGTTGGGTATCGCGGCTGATATTCATTCATTTATAGAGGATATGCCTGCAGCTTATGCACAAGCTGATTTAGTGATTTGTCGCGCTGGTGCAATGACAGTCTCAGAAATTGCTGCATGTGGGGTCGCCTCTTGCTTAATTCCTTTTCCCCATGCAATAGATGATCATCAAACAGCTAATGCCCGTTTTTTAGCCGATGCTAATGCGGCTGTTTTATTGTCTCAGACAAGTTTAAATCCAAAAGATCTTGCTTTCATGATTCAAAACATGAATCGAGACGATTTGCGATTAATGGCGGAAAGAGCGCATGCACTTGCAAAACCCCATGCTACTAGGCGTGTAGCTGAAGTTTGTGCTGATTGTGCAGGGGTAGGCGTATGAAGCATATCGTTCAGCAAATTCACTTTGTAGGTATTGGCGGAGCTGGTATGAGCGGTATAGCCGAAGTGCTCTTGAACTTGGGCTATCAAGTCTCTGGATCTGATTTATCTGAGAGTGCTACAACCAGACGTTTGAGTGAGTTGGGCGCCCTTATTCATATTGGACATGATCCAAAAAATATTGGTACTGCAGAAGCGGTGGTGATATCTACTGCGGTGGCTGGAAATAACCCCGAAGTATTGGCTGCTAGAGCGGCAAAAGTACCGGTCATTCAGCGCGCTGTAATGCTTGGCGAATTAATGCGGTTAAAGCAGGGCATTGCAATTGCTGGTACGCATGGGAAAACCACCACAACTAGCTTGGTTGCATCAGTATTGGCAGAAGGCGGATTAGATCCAACTTTTGTGATCGGTGGCAAGCTAAATTCTGCTGGCGCTAATGCGCGTTTAGGTCAGGGTGATTTTATTGTGGTTGAAGCGGATGAATCCGACGCCTCATTTTTGCAGTTGTTCCCAGCTATGGAAGTGGTCACAAATATTGACGCTGATCATATGGATACATATCAGCATGATATGGCGCGATTGAAGCAAGCATTTGTGCAATTTATACAGCGCATGCCTTTCTATGGGGTAGCAGTATTGTGTGTAGATGATGCGAATGTTCGTGACATTATCCCCTTTGTTTCACAGCCGGTCTTGCGTTATGGCTTAGCTGAGGATGCCGATATCCGGGCAAGTAACATTCGTGCGCAAGGTACTCGCATGCAATTTCGTGTAGACCGCAGAACAGTTCGCAGGCACGGGAATAAGCCCGGACCTCTCGAAGTTCAATTAAATTTACCAGGTTTGCATAATGTAAGAAACGCATTGGCAGCAATTGGTATTGCAACGGAATTGGGCGTTGGCGACGAAGCAATTTTAAAAGCCCTATCTGAATTTGGTGGAGTGGGGCGACGCTTCCAGCGGTATGGCGATATTCCACTTGCTGGCGGTGGAAGTTTTACTCTGATTGATGATTATGGTCATCATCCAGTAGAGATGGCCGCTACTTTAGCGGCTGCTCGAGGAGCCTATCCTGAGCGTAGATTAGTTCTGGCATTTCAGCCACATCGATTTACTCGTACTCGTGATTGTTTTGGTGAGTTTGTTCAAGTACTAAAGAATTTTGATGCTCTAGTGTTAACCGAGGTTTATCCAGCGGGTGAGGC
>JALRHB010000260.1 GCA_023253245.1 Polynucleobacter sp.
AAATATCGCCGAGGATTGTAGTTGCGAGCTTAGTCAAATTAATATTAAGGCCACTACGACTGAAGGGCTTGGTTTTTTGGGAAGAGGAGAGGGAGTTGCGGCTCAGGCAATATGCTTGATGGAAAAAGATTAACTATTTTTGATAAGGACGATAATCGCCCCACTTCCTCCATCATGTTTTGGAGTCTCTACATAAGCAATCACTTCATTTTTTTGTATTAACCAACTTCTCACCTTTTTCTTAAGCACCGGTTCTCTATTTTTTGAACCTATACCTTTGCCATGAATAATACGGATACATCTTTTATCTCGATGAAGACATTCATGCAAAAAGTCGGATAAGTAAATTTTTGCTTCATCAGTAGTTAAGCCGTGAAGATCGATCGAGTCTTGAATAACCCAAAATCCACCCCTTAGTTTTCTTATAATGTCTGGCGAATGACCTTCTTTAAGATAATGGGTGTTCTCATCAGCTTCGAGTTCAGCTACTAAATAATGATCGCTTAAAGAGTCATGAAGGACTTTTTTTTCATCCTCAATCAGTTTTTTGGGAATGGGCTTTGGTTTTTTTGACTCAAACGACACGGTATTAGATTGTTTTTTGAGAGGTTTGACATCTTTAACGGCATCCAAAAATGAACTGTCTTTGTTACTCATTACTGGCTAAAAATCTTTCCGCATCTAAGGCTGCCATACACCCTGTTCCTGCGCTTGTGACTGCCTGCCTGTAAATATGATCTTGAACATCCCCGGCGGCAAAGACTCCATCAATACTTGTGGCAGTGAAATTTCCATCTCGTCCACATTTGGTGACAATGTAACCATTCTCCATTTGAAGTTGAC
>JALRHB010000261.1 GCA_023253245.1 Polynucleobacter sp.
CGGAAGTCCAGACTGCCTCCGTATTCTGTCAGAGTCTTAAAGTCATGTGATTCATGCGCACACTGTGCCATAAAGGCTGCAAGTTCTGTGCCAGTGATACCGTTTTTTATAGCAACTGACATTAGTATCTGTTCAGGAGTACTTGCTTTGGCGGGCTCTGATTTTTTAACAGGCGTGACAGCAGTGGGTTGTGCTTTTGCCACTGGTTTTGCTGTGGGAGTTTTTGTTGCGGGAGATGCTTGGTATACATCTGGTACTTTGACTTCTTGCCCTACTTCTAATTTTGTCTGATTGTTAAAACCGTTTAGTTTCATGATAACACTGGGATGCACGCCGTTGTCTCTGGCAATCTTGTATACAGTGTCACCTGGATCAACAATCTGAGTAGAAATGTTGCTGGCTTGTGCGCCTATTGCACCCAGTGCCATAGCACCACCAGCTACCCAGTCTTTCCAACCTTCAGTCAATTGTACTTCTGGTTTAAACTTACTCTTGTGTCCCAGTAAACGAACAGCAAACTGACTTTCTTTGCTATCCGGGTCAACAACTTGTTTTGTATCAGCATTGTATAGCACACTGACAATATCGCCTGTGGCAACTCGGTTCCATAATGCGCCTGCGCCTGTGGAATGGCCGTAAGTGGCAAACACTCTGTTGCCATCTGACAGGAATGTACGATAGATCAGCAAGCCCAAGCCTTTGCCTTGCACTTCGGGTGCCAGTGTGATGTGTGGGTTAACAATCATAACGCCAGGTTTGACAATGGCGTTGGCATCGTCTGCGGCATCTGACTGTGTGTCTAGTGCAAATTGTCCTACACATGCGCCAGTGTCTTTGTT